>SYKL01000286.1 GCA_005797785.1 Pseudomonadota bacterium
GCGCACAAAAGTACATTCCTTCTCGCAGCGGGTAGTGCTCACCGCCCCAAGACAAAATTGCACGCCCGGAAAGTACGAGGCCCGTATGCGTCCCCTCACCGAAATCCGCCCGCTCCGCGAACAACGGATGTACCCGAACCTCGCCTCCGATCCCATCTTTCGTATGAAAAGGGGCGGTGTCCGCCATGGAAAAGGTGGCAAACCTATTCAACGACGAGATCATCGACCCACACCCGACCTGTGGCATCCACCGGATTCATGAAATGTCCGACTTTGATCGAGATTCTGCCTGACTCCGGATACCGAAAGTCCACCACCTTCCACCCGTCCGAACCGCGCACCTGATGCTCAAAATCTCGGATCGACCACTGGTATTGCTGCCAGTCCGCGCCCAAAGTCATCGGCGGCGAACGCCAACGCTCCCCGCCACTTTCGAGGTACACCCTCGCCGTTTGAAGGCCATCCCCTTTGGCGAACAGCGACAGCTGGCCCAGTCCCTCTAATGCCTGAACCGACGTTAAATCAAGGTTGACGTGATACTTTCCATCCGCGGCTGGGCCGAAGTGTGTCACTTCGATCTGCGCGGCCTCGCCCCTCCCGGTCTCAGTCACGGAGGTCAGCGAGGCTTGCGTTTCAGCGTTCGTTTCCAAAGCCCAACGCGAAGTTAACCCGCTAAAGTCCTCCTGTATCGGCGCCGACGGAGACATCGACCACGCGAGGCCGACCGCCCCGACCAACACGACCGAAGCCGCGATCGCCGCCGCCCCCCCCAACTTTAGTGCTCTCGCGCGCTGCGCCGATTTAGCGGCCTCTTCCTGTTTCTTTACACGCTCCGCTGCTTCCGCCGCCGCCGCTCTCTGAATGGCCGCCTGCTCCGCCGCATCGAATTCCTCCTCCGAAACCCCAATTTCGCGCGCAGCTTCCTTCACAGCTCGCCGGCGCTCCTCCTCCTCGCGCTCCCGCTGCTTTTCCGCCTGCCGACGAAGCGCCTCTTCCAACTGTTGTTCTGGGGTCGGTCTCGACATGGCCCTCTCCTAACGCCCTCAGGCGACCCGGGCATCCACGGCACGTAACCAAGACTCCAACGTCAACAACTGCCAGATCTTAATGCCGCGCCGGGGGCGCAGGCCGCCGGTCTTTCCGCGGACCAAATCTTCCAACCAGCGGCGTTCAAACAGATCAAACCTTGACAGACCGTCCAACAACCGCTCCGACGCCCATCCCCGCAACGGGCCCGAAAACCAGGGCTCCACGGGCACCATCATCCCACTCTTCGGACGTTCGATGATGGCTTCGGGAAGTAGGTCTCGAACCGCCTCTTTCAACAGGTACTTCTCAATCGCACCCCGGCGTTTGAGCGGACCGGGTATTCGAAACGCCAGCTCCACCAGCCGGCGGTCGAAAAGTGGCGAACAAGGGGTCACCCCATGCTCCGCGCCCAAAGATTCCACCTTGGGAAGAATATGCCACCCACCCTTAAACACAACATTGATCGCCATCAATCGGTCGACCAGCCCAGGCCATTTTTCGGAGGTTAAGAACTCCCCGATGACGTCCTCCAAACGATCGGTAGAAAGTCTAGAAAAAACATCGCCCTTCAGCGAAATGCGCCGATCGTCGTACATCCTCTGGTGCGCTCGCAAATAGCCGGCGGCCATCGCCTCGGATCCCTCCCCCAACAAAAGGTCGAGCATCATCGGCGCATTCTTCGGACCGCCAAAACATGGATCGCCCCCCTCGCCATTAAACAGCGAGCCGCCGCCGATCTCCTTGAACATCAGGTAGTTCGGCACCGTCAACGGATCCCCATTGGGCTCGGCCAACGCGCGAATGGTCGCGTCAAAGCTCGAAGCAATGTCGGTGTGGTGGATCTGCAGCACACGGTGGGGAACGCCCAGGTGCTCGGCCACGGAGCCCGAAAACTCCAGTTCATTTGGATATTCTGGACCGAAAGCGATCGAGTGTGCCGCCAACGGACCTGCGTGAAGGCGGCGAACCAAAGCGACCACGAGACTGCTGTCCACACCACCGGATACTGTCGCTGCCACCGATGTTTCTGGCGAAGGCAGGCGTCGCCGAACCGCATCCTCCAATCCTGCCCTCAACTCCTCCCGAAGTGCAGCTTCATCCTCCCACTCCAGTGGTGTGGACGGCAGCTCCCAGGTGGAGGTCGTCACCGCCTGCCCCGACGGCGACACCGTCACTTCCGTCCCGGGCGCCACCGCAAAATGGCCTTGCAACAGGGTTTGCGTGCCGGGCACATAGGCGCACGACAGGTAGGACCCAAGCGACTCTAGATTCAGCTGCGGTTTTTGAGCAGCGATCCCCGCCAACGATGGCCCGAACCAAACTCCGTTGGCGTCCACGCGATAAAACACCGATCGATGCCCGATCGCGTCCCGGCGCAGCCGAATGCCGTCCGGGGTCCGGCAAACCGGTCCTGCGGTGGGTTCCCCGGCAAACGCCAGATACTCACCCAAAGCTATCGGCTCCGCCGTCCGAGGTTCCATAGTCGCCGCCGTAGATCCAGACGTCCGAACCCGATACTCCGCCGTTGTCGCCGTCGGCGGGTTCCGGCAGGTTCGTCATCGCACGGTAAAGTCGCTTTACTATCTGGTCCGGCCTCACGACCGCCAATTCCAGCTTGTTCTTACGTAACCAAGCCATCTCCGGGTGGGTGCCCCCTTCGGGAACCCCCTGCGGCGCTGGATCGGCGGGTACCTCCATCCCCGGATAGAATTTCGCGTGTGCAGGTCTCAGCCCTACATCCACAATCCGAAGGTTTTGCCCCCCGAACCACTTGGGATCGGTCGACAACCGCTTCGCCAAAGCGCACCCCTCCACCGTAGCGTCGTGCAGAACAAACACCTCCAACTTCGGGTTTTTCTTTAGCATCGAACGCACGATTTCGAAGGCATGTTTCGGATACCCTTCCGCCCCCAAAATCGCGCAGTTGTTTTCGAAATGAAATTGGTTCGCCACCAACAGATCCACTGTGCGCGCCCGATCGCAGATCACCGCCCGATCGAAGGAGTATTCCAGGAGATCGGGTGCGATCCGCGTAGGCTCTGGCCCCTGGCGAGGACGCCGTACGATCGCCGTTTTTGGCACGCCATGGGCCGCCGTATACCGATCGTACAGCCGGTCGAATTCCGACTGTTCCAGCGATGGCCGCCGGGACAGAGAAATCACCAGTATACCCACCAAAATCGCAATTCCACCGATGATCGCGAACACAAACAGGGGGGTTACGGCGCAGGTCAGCAACAACGCACCAGCCCCCACCACCATCCAGCCAGCCCGCCGCGTCTTCCGCGCTTTCGCCGATAACAGGCGCCAAACCTCATAACGGAGGTGCTCCACCCCCCACTTCACTTGCTCGTTCGACGACACCCGATCGATCGCAGCTTTAAACGCCGCATCGGTGAGTGGGTCCTGATTCTTAGGCTCAAAAGCGAAGGCTTTGCCGCAACCGGGACATTTCCCTCCGATTCGGTCGGAATATTTGGAGTCGTTCTGGCAATAGATGCACTTCATCGCTGACCTCGGCGATCCACAAACGCGCGCAGCCAGAGCTCCAGCATCAGCAGCGTCCAAAGTTTCTCACCAATCCGACGCTTTCGCGTTTCTGCCGGATGGTCGACCCCGGCCCGCAACGAGGTCACATACGACGGAACAAACAAGCCCCGTCGTTGAAGCGACGGTTCGCCCAGAACTTCCGACAGGCGGTCGGCCATTGGCCCGAGCACCCAGTCGGTGACCGGCACGCTCATGCCGAACTTGCGCCGCCAAACGATGTCTTCCGGCAGCGCCCACTGCATCGCACGCTTCAATACGTACTTTTCGCACGCTCCGTGAAGTTTGAATCCCGTCGGCAACGCAAAGCTGGCCTCCGCCAACTCGCGATCAAACAGCGGAACTCGCAGGTCCAACCCGTGCGCGTTGCTCATCCGCTCAGCTCGCGGGAGGATGTTCTGGCTGCCTTTCAAGGAAATATCGGTCAAACGCACACGATTCAGGAACTGCGTGGTGCGATCGTCCCCCAGATAGGGCGCCAACAGCGCTCGCCGCTGCCCCGGACCACCCACCGCATCTCTCAAAAAGGTCGTGTATAACTTCTCTTCGTGCCCGTAGAACCGGTGCCACGCGCGCAGGTACTGCTCCTCCGGCGACTCGTCCTCGAACATTCCGCCGTAGACCGCCGCTGCAACCATCGGTTTGGAGGTCCAACCACCAAACAATTGGTCGCCCCCCTCTCCATTAAAAACCGCATTTATCCCAGCCTTGCGCGCTGCCGCACCCAAAAGGTACTGCGGGACGGTCACAGGGTCGCCAAAGGGAAGATCGAGCTTCCAAACCGCGTCTTCAAGCGCCGCGTTGACCGTCGTCCCGTCCACAGGCACCCAAGTCAACGGAATTCCAAGGTGTTTCGCCACCTGTTCCGCTTGTTCCCGTTCGACCGACTTTGCACCAAAGTCCAGGCTAAACGCATGTACCTCTGCGCCCGCCTGTTTCAACCACGTGCCGACCGCTGCGGAATCCAAGCCCCCGGAAAGAAACAGCCCCACCGGACCGTCGCCCAACCGTTTTTGAACTGCCTGTTTGGCCAGGCGGCTCACCATCAGCGTAGCAGCTCCGAGATCCTCCAACTCCGGGTCGAGCCGTTCGCTCAACTGGAAATAGGGCCTTATCTCCAGTCTCCCCGCCGAATATTCCAGGCGATGCCCCGGTAGCAAGCGACGAACGCCGCGGATCGGTACCGCCTCTCCGGGGACAAACGAAAACGTCAGGTACTTGTGAATTGCCGCAAGATCCAACTCGGCAGAAAGCTGCGGTAACGCCAGCAACTGCTTCAACTCAGTCGCAAAATAAAGCGTACCGCCGAGCTCCACATAGTAAAGCGAACGCACCCCAAAAGGATCCCGGACCAGAGTGAGCCTCAGCCCATCCGTTTGGACCACAGCCGCCCCAAAGGCGCCATCGAGGTCCGCGAGGGGGTCCGACGCATCCAACAAGCGTTGTTTTAAGGTCCAAGCGGGATTTGCCGTCTGCGGGGCCAGAGTCCCCGCACACGCCACCGCCACTCCGGCATCCTGGAGGATCCCCATGGTTTTGTTGGCCCGACCATGCCAGAACCGGCAAGCCAAGCCCCATCCCGGCCCCGACGCCTGATCTGAGGTATCGCCGCGGTACGGAATCGCCGCGATCATGCGTTCCAATTCGTCGGCCGAGCCACGACCGATGTAGCCTGCAATCCCGCTCATCTGAGCTCCATCACCGTGAATCCAGGCCTATAAACAAAAAAGCCGTGCGTCAAACGACACACGGCTTCTTCGCAGCTAGAAACGCTCTAGTACTGGCTAAGATCGACGCCGGACTCAGCGGCGAACTTGTGCAGGCCGATCTTGTCGATCGTACGCATCGCGCGAGTCGAAACCCGAATCTCGACAAAACGCTCACCTTCCGCCCACCAGAAGCGCTTCTTCTGAAGGTTGACGAACTGACGCATCTTGGTCTTGATGTTCGAGTGGGAAACGCTGTGGCCGACATTGGGCCGCTTGCCGGTGAAAACGCACTTACGGGCCATGGGATGCCTCTAGGATCGAAATTCAAGGGAATGACCCCTTTCTCTAACCCGAAAACCTGGCCTCTGGCAAGCCACTAGACGAGCTTCACGTACACCACGCCATCCACAAGCTTCACCGGGTAGATCGGCAGCTTCACTTCTGCGTTGACCGCACACGACCCATCCCGTACGTCGAAGGCCCAGCCGTGATAAGGACAGGTCAACGCATGATCTACGAGAGTGCCCTCGCCGATCGGCCCCCCGGCATGAGGACACACATTCGAGCTCGCGTGGAAAACGCCCCCCACATTGCACAGAGCGAGGTGTTGTTCGCCGATCATCACCTCCACCACCTCGCCCGGGGCCAAGGAGCTCGCGGAAAGCGCCCGATGAAATCCATCGGGAGCCGCCGGAGCGGGAACCGGCACAGGGCGCGCCTTCACCTCACCCGCGGCATCCGATTGTGACGCGGCCCAACGCCGTCGTAGGCTGGCCCGAAAACCATCCGGCCGGCCGAACAACACGCCCTTCACCACCGCCTTGAGCTCGTCCATACCGTCCCCCGATCCCCAAGTACCCCCCTTCGGCGTTCCGGCAAGGTCAGAGGAAGTCGACAAGCACTTTACGATTTACGACGACGCCTGAGCAGGGCCGCACCCAACACGCCGAACACCGACGCGTTGCCGCCCACCGTATTGCAGCTTCCAGCGGACAACCACGTCACCGTCTCGTCGTCGTCGTCGCCTGTCTCGCCAGGGTCCGACGTGTCGGCCGTATCTTCGGTCTCCCCGGTTTCAATGGTGTCTTCGGTGTCTGCAGTATCCGCCGTGTCCGCACTATCCGCCGTGTCCGCAGTATCCGCCGTGTCCACAGTATCCGCCGTGTCCGCACTATCCGCCGTGTCCGCAGTATCCTGGGTATCTACGCCGGTATCCGAAGTATCGGCGGTGTCCGAGGTATCAGCGGTATCAACGGCCACATCGGTGTCGTCCGTATCACCACCCGAAACTAAATCTCCTCCGTCACAATCCTGATCGATCGCATCGTCGGGAATCTCCGCCGATGCAGGCGATACTTGGTCATCGGTGTCGTCACAGTCACTCGAATTGTACGCTTCGCACGACGCACACGCGCCATTGGCCAGTACTGTGAGCGTACTCACACCGTAGCCATCACAATCCGCGTCGACGTAGCAAGAGACCACCCCACAATCTTCTCTGATCACCGTGCCGGGATCGTCGGTAACGCCAGGACGAAGCGCGTCGTTTGAGTCGTCACAATCGTCGTTGAGTGCGGACATCTGATGTCCGTCGTCATCGAGCGGGCAGCCCAACGCCCCGGTCCCCGCAACTGCCCCCGCGCCGTGGCCATCGTGATCGGCATCGACGTAGCACTGCAGCAACATTCCATCGCTGCCATCGCAGTCTTCATCGATTCCATTGCCAGCGACCTCCACACCGCCCGGAAAGGCCATCGTGTGAACGTCGTCACAATCGTCGGCAACGATGGCAGAACCCATCGGACAAACACCCAGTACAGAGGTTGTGACGGGCGTCGACCCCTGCGCGCCGTGTCCGTCGCCGTCATAGTCCAGATAACAATCCGGCTCCGTACCACCGGTATCGCCTGTGTCAGCGTCGCACGAACCCACCACCCCAGGGTTGACGTCGGCCCCAACCCCAAAAGTATCGTTGCAATCGCCCACGATACCCGTCGACCCATCGGGACAGACCCCATCCACCATCACCAGGGTGGGATTATTCGCATCCGCCCACCCATCAAAATCCAAGTCCGTATGGCAATTTCCACCAAAGGCATCTTCCGCCGCGCCATCGCAATCCGAATCTAGGCCGTCCGCCAAAACGATAGGTGCCCCCGGGTACACCCGCGCATTCCGATCGTTGCAATCATCCCCCACGCCCACCGAGGGTGGCGTCGTGCAGGTGATGGGTAAACCTGGGTCCCCGTGCCCATCGCCGTCGACATCCATGAAGCAATTGAGGTCCATCTGGCCATCACAGTCCGCATCCCAGGATCCCATTGGATAAATCAAGGGATCGGTGTCGTCACAATCGCCACCGACCAGCGAACCCGGCGAACTGCTAAACGAATAACACTCGGAAGAATCCGTGGTGTATACGGATTGGTTGTCGCCGTAACCATCGAGATCGGCGTCCGAATAGCAAACCACCAACGACCGACCGTCGCAGTCGTCATCGGCGGTGTTCGTGTGGTCCTCCTCCGCTTCGGGGTTGACGAGCGGATCTGTGTCGTTGCAATCGCCGCTCATCGCCACTTGGCCGACGGGGCACACGGAACCCGCAGGCGCGGCCGCCTGCATTCCCCCCCAACCGTCGCCATCCAAGTCGTAAAAACAGTATTTCTCACCATGATAAACCAAGACCGCGGATGGGCTCGAGCCAGGACGTGAAATCGCCACATCCGGCAACTGATCTTGGTTCAGGTCGCCCACCGCCAACGCCGTACCGAACGCCTCATTGACTCCCGTTGGACTGGAATAAAAGTACGTGCTCGCGACAGCGAGCGGTCCAACGGAGGAACCGCGAAACAAAAACGCCTGGCCGCCATTCAAGTACATCGATCCCCAATCGTACCCCGGCGCCGACACCACCAAGTCGTCGAAACCGTCCGCTTCAAAGTCTGCTACCGCCAGCACGGCGCCAAAATCCACGTCCGGATTGAGGGGGTCGACCTGAATCTCAAGCTTCCGTGTCCACGCCGTATTTTGATCGATCGGACCAGGGTAAATGTAGACGACTCCGGTACCGTAACCCTGCCAATTCTGGGATTCGGGGGCCCCTACGGCGAGATCATCATGTCCATCGCCGTTGAAATCCCCCACTGCAAGGGCGGCCCCGAACGCCGTTGCACCCACGGCTCCCAGGCTGACGCAGGGTGTTCCCGTCGTTACGCAGATCCCAACGCTTCCACCGTTGGCATCCTCGGGTTTGCCATAGGCAACCGCGGCAAGGTCGCTTCCATTCGACAACAGCGCGCCAACGGCCACTGAACGGCCACCGCCAATCGATCCTCCTGACTGCAAGGAAGCGGTGGGGGTCGTAGACGGAAGCGCGGGCGGAAGCCCAGAAAATACCGACGCTTTCTCGATAGTACCAGGAATTCCGACCACCAAGTCGTTGCCGGCGGCCGCGTCCGCTGGCCCAATGGCGATCGAGGTGCCGAATTCGTTGGTGGTGGCGTCCGAGTACCACGCCGTCGCACCCGTATACGATTTTACCCACACTCCACCGCGCCCGAGGTAGTTGGGCGCAGACACCGCAATCTCGGCGTACCCCGACCCATCCAGGTCGCCGATCGCAATGTGCGAACCGAAGTAGACACTGCCGGTCGCCGGAGACCCCAACACCTGTTTCGTGTACGTCCCCGCAGCATAAGTAAACAACGCCCCCTGGCCCGAGCTGTGCCCAGGCGCACCCACGACGAGCTTGCTTGTGCCACTGACGTTGCCAATCCCCAACGCCGCCCCAAAACCGTAGGTCGGTTCACCGGGCTCGACCGACATCGCATAGCTCGAAACGACTGGATCTACCGTTATTTCCCCTACCGCCAGCGAAGCATCCACCACCAGGTCAACGCCACCTTCCGTCGGCTCCATCCAACAATCCAGTGTGGAACCTTCTTCATCCCAACACGAGAGACCCGAGTACCCCCACCCGGTTCCAGAGGCGTCCCACAACAACGCCCGTCCCTGGCCAAGCACTTGCACCGAAGTGGCATCCGCCGCGATCGACAGCGTCAACACATCGCTGTCTCGGTCCGAGATCCAAAACCCCTGTTGAAGCTTGTCCCCGTTGGCGACCCACCACTCGGTGACCACCCCATCCGTACGCTGCAACCTTCCACTTCGCTGGTCGAAAGCGCCGCCATCGAAGGCGTGACGACCACCTCCGTCCATCAGCGAACCTAAACGAAAGTTCAAACCACCAAATTGCGCACCGTTCACGTCAACCAGAACGTCCTGATCCGCCGACGGGCCGATCCACCCGCCGTCCACCGGGGTGAACGCAGACCCATCAAACCCACCAAACTCATCGGAACAAGCGCACAATAGTGCGACCGGCACGAGGGTAAGTTGCCAACGACCACCCATAAACCCCCCTGTCGCTAAATTGTAAACCAAATGAAAAGCCCGCCGTCGGAATATTTTGATCGGACCGCTTCAAGGCTCCACCCGGGCCACCTGACCAACTAGTAAACTTTATTGACCAAATGTGGAACCAGCGCTCGCGCGCAGAGTCCGGCCGTGGCATGATTTCTCGGGGGACCGGAATGGGGAGCAGGCTTCCATGGGTGTTGTCGTTGGCAGCCATCACCGGGGGCGGCGCGTGGTTTCTGTCCCAAAGCGAGCAAGCGCCCATACAAGCAGCGCTCCCACCCACTCACGTAGAGCCGGCGCTGCCCGATCAGCCGGAAGTCGAAAAGCCACCCCTGGAGGTTGAACTCGACACCGATCCGCTTGATGTGCCCATCGAACTTCCTATAGCATCGGTGTCCACTTCTCAGGTGGAGGCCCAGGTTCCCACCGGACCTGGAATGAACCTTTCCGAGCCCCCTTTAGCGTTGCCAGGTCATCCGCTGGCAGAGCCGCCCACCACATTGTTGGGGATACGAGAAGCTTATCGCTCAGGGGACGCGCACACCGCCCTGCGCGGCGCCGAAGCGCTCGTCGCCAAAAAGAAGGTTGGACGCGAACGAGACGCCGCCTGGATGTTGATTGGGATGTTGCACCGCGAAGAAGAGCGACACAACCTCGCCTCTGAAGCCTTTGCTCGGGTTCGCAAAAGCGGCGGTCCGTTGGCCCCCTTCGCCACTTGGTATGAAGCCGAGCAAGATCTCGCGCGCGGAAAACCCGCGTCCACTGTATCCCGTTGCGAAAAGTATCGGGAAGCGTGGCCGGCGGGAGTTCATTTCGACGCTTGTCTGGGCCTGATCGCCCGCGGGTATGCCGCACAAGGAAAAGCGGCGCTGGCTGAAAAGACCGCCAAAGAATACGACGAAAAGCACCCCAAAGCGACCATTTCCGAGCACGTTCAGCTGACGCTCGCCCTTTGGGAAGCCGACAATGCACCTGCCAAGGGGATCCCCCGTCTGAAGAGCTTGTCCACCCAGTTTCGGGCGGCTCTCACTGGACGCGCGGCTGAAGCAAAATTGGCCGATCTCGCCGCCCATGGTGTTCCGGACGCCGCTGTTCCGAGCGACCTGCGCTCCAAACAGACCCGCGCCATCTCGTTGCGAGAGTCCGCGCGTCTCAGCGAAGCCTGGGACGCTTATGAGGAACTCTCCCGTCTTTCCGCCGACGACCCCACCCTCGCCGCGTGGGTCGCCGACCAAGGCGATAATTTCGGTTGGCGCACCCGAAACTGGGACTTCTTGGCGGATTTTTACACCAAGCGCTACGAAGCAGCGCCCACCGCCGCCGACGCCTGGGACGCCCACCGCGTCCTCGGAAGGGGAGGACGCTGGAAAGAAGCGGCAGTTTGGGCCAAACGCGGCCAGACCGAGCACGCCGGTACCCGTGAATGGCGAGGCAAAGAGGAAGAGATCGCCCGCACCTACCTCCTTTCTGGCGATGGCAAGTCTGCCCGCGACACCTTCGATGCAGCGGCCAAACGGGGCGGCGTTTCCGGTCGAAGAGCTGAATTCTACGCTGCTTTTGCAGCCTACATGGCGCACGATTGGAAGGACGCGCTCGCCCGGTTCACCACCATCGCCGAACGCGGCAAAGAGCATGATGCAGCTGCTTACTATTGGCGGGCGCGAACCCTCGATCACCTGGGTCGAACCGACGAAGCCAATGCCGCTCGATCGGAAGTTCGCCGCATCGATCCGCTCTCTTGGTACGGTGTGCTCGCCTCACAAACCGAAGACACGCGCGAGCCCCGTCACGACGGCACCTGGCCAGGCCCAACCCTGGTGGAGCCGGAGCCAATCCCCGTATTTTCAAGGCCGGACCTGCTCAATGCCAAGGTCGCAGCGCCTGGCTGGGCCGCCCCTCGGTTGTTGCAGGCGAATACCGGCTTTGCAAACCTCACTTGGCAGCCCTCCAAAGCGGCGGCCCCGGTTGTGAGCGCGGAAAGCCTACCCATCCGCCGCGATACGGTACTTCCACCCGAATCTTACGCGCCCGGCCCCTACTTCGATGAAGTCGAAGCCCAAAAGCAACTTCGCACTCTCGCCGACAAACATGGCGCAGAATGGCCGATTCTTCCTGCCGTTCACGATCTCGCATCCGTGGGCCTGTACGATGTGGTGGGCCCGCTTTTTTCGGGATTCTACGAACAATGGACGAAAGAAGTCCGCTCAGGCACCGTGCGGGCCAAAGCGATCGCCCGCCCTTCCGAAGGGTGGCGTGGATTTTTCCTGTTTACCCGCGATCACCACCACACTGCGCGGTTCATGTACGGCTTGGATCGCGAGGCTACGGATTTGGACGCGCGACGCGCTTCTCTGAAATTGGCATGGCCTCTGGCGCACGACCGCTATGTTTGGGCGCACTCCCGTGAAAACGACATTGATCCCTACATGGTCGTCGGGTTGATGCGACAGGAGAGCACCTACAATTCCATCGCGGAATCGCCTGTCGGAGCCCGGGGTGCGATGCAGATCATGCCGCGCACGGGCAACCTGTTGGCCGACGTACAGACCAACCTTCATTATACCGCGAGCGACCTCGAAGATCCAGTGAAATCGGTTGGATACGGAATCGACTATATGGGTCTTTTGATGCGTCGTTTCGACAATGCCTTCCCTCTGGCAGTGGCCTCGTACAACGGCGGCCCTCACAATGTGTCGTCTTGGCTGAAGGGCGCCGGCACCGAAATGCCGATGGACGAATTTGTCGAGGCGATCCCCTTCCGCGAAACGCGGGACTATGTCAAAAACGTGACCCGGCACTATGCGACCTACTTGGCGTTGTACGCCCCAGAAGAGGGCTCGCTACAGATCCCCGCCCACCCCACCGCAGACGATGCCTCGATTGTCGACTTTTAAACGCGCGTTCCTGATCGGTGCTGGGCTTCTTGTGCTGGGAACCGCGGGCTCACGTCGAAAACCTGCTGAGGATCCCCCTCCTCCGGTGATCGAGGTCCCGACGCCACCGCCTGAGCCCGTCCGTCCACCAGACTACCTCGGGATGTTCGCCTCTGGAATGCCTCTTTCCTCCGGTCCAACTCCGGTCGGACTCGCCAACAGCAGCGCGCAAGGTTGCAACGGCTGCCACTATGAGGCAGCTCAGGGCTGGTCCGAAAGTGCGCATGCGAAGCCTTCTCCCGCCTATATTGAGGCCGCTACAGCAGCCGCCGACCCGACCTGCCGATCGTGCCATCAACCTCTCGCCGCTCAACACGGAACGGACGCCACCCTCGCCGGCGAACACGTCACCTGCGCCGCCTGCCACCTGCGCGACGGTCAAGTCATAAGCTCAAAGCACGCCAATTCCGCACCTCACCCCACCCGATTCAGCCCCGAACTTGCGCAAGCATCCTTTTGCGCGAACTGCCATCAGCTCAATTGGGCGGGCGCAGATCGCCCCTTGTACGACACCTTTGGCGAATGGGAGCGCTCTCCGCAAGCCGCCGCGGGGATCGGCTGCGTCGATTGCCACATGCGCTCCGCCGCCGACGGAAGGGCCGGTGCGGACCATTCTTTTCCGGCACCCCCGGCCCGTGCGATCAGTCTGCTGGTGGATCTTCCTCAGCAGACCCTCGTTCGCGGGCAAGGCGCCCTTTCGACCACCATCGTCGTCCAAAATACTGGGGCGGGGCACTCTTTTCCAACGGGTTCCCCGTGGAAATCCGTTCGCCTGCAAGCTCGTCTGGTTGGACCGCCCACCAAAACCGGCCCCACCATCGGGAAAAGCCCTCTTGTCGTTGATTTTCGGCGCAGCATCGAAAAGCAAGCGCCCTGGCGAACGCTTGACGACACACGGATTGTTGCGGGGAGTGAGGCCTCTTTTCAATGGGAAGCCGCTTTGCCCATCGATGCGGCTCCTGGGCCTTGGGCCATCGAGGTCGGTCTGTTTGAAGTCTCGGGCGATAAGATGGCCGATACGCCGATCACCGCACAACGGTTCCTGTTGAACGTGCAATAGGGTCCCACCGACATTCCCTCGGGCCGCCGCCGCTGGTATCGTGGGCGGGACCCGGGGTGGCCATGCTCAAGTTTCACGCGCGGACGGACGTCGGTCTGCGCCGCAAGCACAACGAAGATTCCCTGCTTGCAGCCGAGGAATACGGATTGTTCGTCGTCGCGGACGGCGTCGGCGGCCGAAAAGCCGGCGAATTGGCGAGCGCCATCACCGTCAACACCTTCCAAACGTATGGACCCAAGCTCCGTATGGCTCTGGAGGCCTATGGCGCCGATCCTGGCCGCCCGACGCGCACGGCGGTGATGGCGCTCCTCGATCAAGCCACCAATGCCGCCTCCAAACGAGTGTTTGAAGCAGCGGAAGCCACTGGCCGCCAAGGCATGACCACCACGATGGTCGCCGCTGCCGTTGGAGCAGGATCGGCCTTTATCGCCCATGTTGGCGATTCCCGCGTCTATTTGGTGCGCGACAAAGAAATGAAGCTCCTGACCGAAGACCACTCGATGGTCAATGAATTGATCCGCACCGGAGCGCTTCTTCCCGAAGAAGCGGAGCGAAGCCCGTACCGAAACGTGATCACCAAAGCGATCGGCCTCTATCCCCAAGTTCGGCCAGATACCCTGCATGTGGAGCTGGTCGCCGGCGATCGGATCCTGCTGTGCAGCGATGGTCTTCACGATATGGTGCCAGCGCCGATCCTCACAAAGCTCGCTTTGCAACCAAACTTAACACAGTCGGTGGACTCGATGATCGCCGCCGCATTGGAGGGCGGTGGCAAAGACAATGTCACCTGCATCGCAATCGAAGCGGAAGCGACCCGCGAAGCCGAAGCGGTCGCGGCGCACGCCCGCATCATGGAAAATCTCTGGTTGTTCAAGGATCTTCCCTACCAGGCGCGGCTACGCGTGGGGAAAATCTGCCACGAGCGCAAATTCCAACCCAACGAAAAGATCGTCTCCAAGGGCGAGATGGGCGACGCGCTCTTTGTGGTCATCCAAGGGCAAATGTCCGTGCAGGTCGACGGTCAAGAAGTGGCGGTGCTAAAAGAGGGCGAGCACTTCGGAGAGCTTGCGCTCATCGAAAATGAGCCACGATCCGCCGACATTGTCGCAAAAACCTTCGGGACGTTGCTGGCAGTCGATCGCACCGCCTTCCGAGAATTCTGCATGATGGAGCCTGCACTCGGCAACTTGATGCTTTGGAAACTGGTGACCAGCTTGGGTCAACGCCTGCGCAGCATGAATGAACAGGTTCGGGCCAAGTAATGCGCACCATTCGCGTATCGTGTAGTCCGGACGCGGACGATCTGTTCATGATGCGCGCGCTGCTCGAAAACCGAATCGATACCAAAGGATATACCTTTGAGATCGACACCATCGAGACCAACCGCCTCAATCAGCTGGCGGAAGGCGACGGACCTGAAGTGTCCGCGATGTCGATCGCATGGTATCCGAAGTTAGCGGCGCACTATCAGCTGCTGCCACACGGTGGCTCGATGGGTGAAGGGTACGGCCCGGTGGTCATCGCCAAAGAGCGCTTACAATTAAGCGAACTGGCCGGCAAGCGGGTAGCGGTACCCGGCCTAACCACCTCGGCGTATGCGGTACTGCGTTGGATGGTACCTTTTGAGCCCGTCGTCACACCCATCACACCTTATTCCAGAATCTTCGAGGCTTTACGTGCTGGCGAAGTGGACGCGGGCTTGGTGATCCACGAGGGTCGCCTCACCTTTGAGGACGAGGGCTTTGTGAAAGTGGCCGATCTTGGCGAGTGGTGGGCCGAAGAAATGGACGGTCTCCCCTTGCCTCTTGGTGGAAACGCGATTCGACGAGACCTCGGCCCCACCGCCATCGCCGAGGTCAGCGCCCTGTTGCGCGCCAGCATCGCCGACGCCCTCAAACACCGCAACGAAGCCATCGATTGGTTGATCGCCCGCGGCGGCGCCCTCAGCACGCGTTCTCGCGTCGACCAATACCTGGGCATGTACGCCAACCAACGCACCCTGGACTACGGGCCCGCCGGTCGCACCGCTATCGAACGATTCCTACGTAAACTTGGATACGAAGGTGATATCGACTTCGCCCCCTAAGTTATCAACCGGTTGACTTTCCGGTGGTTCGAATAATCACATCCTTGAGTGGACCGACGGCTGGCCTCGACCGAGGCGCGCAAAAAGTGACGCAGCCACGTCAAAAAAACCTGCGCGCTGCGTGGGAGCCGCGAGGCCAAGGAACGAAGTGAGCACCGCAGGGAAGCTGGCCTGTAGGCCGCGACCGAGGCGCGCAACGAGTGACGCTGGCATCGTGGCTCCTACGCAGCGCGCTTCGCAGCGCGATCAGGCGCTGAACAGCCCCAGCTCCGAGTCGCCCACCCTTAGCGTCCCGTGATCTCCACCCGGCGGCACGGTCTCCGGAAGCAGCCTGGAAACCGAATCGCTGAACAACAAGGTCGTCCCCAACACCAGGTTGTGGTCCGCAATCAATCGGGCATCGTCAACCACTTTACCAACAGACCCATAATGAATTCGGCTCAACCCACCGATGTTTCCAGCGATGACCTTTCCGGTGTCAGCGCCCAAGCGAAGGGTCCACCGGCCCGCCCGACCCGATTTCTCCCATTCGCGGACCACTTCGGAGATGCGTTGCCGGACAGCCAAGCCGCAGCGAACCGCGCGCTCCCCATGCTCCGCCAGCCGCGCGGGTGCCCCAAACACCGCCACAAACCGATTTCCATCCGCGCTTTGGAGGTAACCACCATGGGCGTCAATCACCTCCCCTGCGATGGTCGCGAGGTCGTTCAGCGCCACCAAGACGTCGGCGGGCGACACGCTGGCGTCCGGCGGATCGAAGACACCGGCAAGCACCGTTACCTGGCGTTCTTCACCTTCAATCCCCATCGCACCGGAGTCCGCAAGCGCTTCCGCCACCCGTGCGCTCACGTACCTGCCGAAGGTCTCTCGGATGTACTCTCGCTCCTGAACGCCCTGGGCCATCCCCTGCAATCGCATGCCCACGGGGCCCAATTCCCCGGTGAGATCCACCGTCGCAAGCTGCGGCACCTGTGTACGGGTAGAAACCGCATACGGAGCCTTTTCCTCCCGCCGGCCCGGTAAGAACACCAGCGCAAATCCCACAAACGAAAGCACGACGATCGACAACGTATAAATCATCACTCGCGAACGTTCGGCTCCAAAGCCGCCGTTAGCCATCTCAACCGTCACCACGCCCACGGGTCGTCCGCTCTCGCCCACCACCGGTGCATGTGCCACAATGCGTTCGCCACGAAACTCAGCATTGGACGACCTTAGTCCGGCCGTCCAGCGTTCGTCCGCCGACACATCCACGTCCCCGCCCACCGGCGCCAATTTGCCACCGTCCCAGTCCGCAATCACCGTCCAATGCCCAGGCTGAGGTGACGTCCGGTGCAGAGATATCCGGCGCACCGTCGGTACAGCCTTCGCAATCCGACCCAGGTCGGCCGACAAGTCCACCTGTATGGCGGGACTGTCCGGCAAAATCAACGCGCTGCCTACGGCCGCAGCCGCGAATCGCGCTGCATCAAGCTCCGCTTCACGAAGGGAGTGCCAGCGGCGTTGTTCCGCGCCAACCGCCACAATGGCGACCACCGCCAACGCCGCAAACCCTCCTACTTTCATTGGTGAGGGTAGTTCCATCGCCTATTTTAGCTCGCCGCGCGCAGCCCGCTCCACCGCAACCAGCCGATCGCCCAAGTCCCGGACCCGGTCCCCGACCGCATCCAGCAACGCCAACATCAGCCGGTTTCCAAGTTCTGGCTTGTGACGCATCAACTCGTGAAATCGTTCGCGGGACAACAAGAACAGGCGCGTTGGAACGAGCGTTCGGGCGGTCGGTGCGCGAAAACTCGCCTGTGCCAAAGCAAGTTCTCCAAACGAACCTCCGGGTTTCACATCTAAAAGGTGGGTTTTACCACTGGAGATGCGCACCGAACCCGAGACCACCACCGCAAACTGATCGAGGATCTGGCCCTCGGTCCAAAGGGTCGCCCCCTTATCGTGAACCACTTCTTCTAAATAAGGAGCGATCGTCAGCAATTCCGGCTGACTCATCCCCTTGAACAGGAAAACCTCGCGCATCACCTCGGTGACCGCCTCGATCGGTTCATCGCCAGCTTCGGCCTCGACGCCCAACAATACTGCACTGAGATTGTCGGGTGCCCCGTTCGCTATGGCCTGCTCTAGCATTCGCTGCAACGAACCCCGAAGATCCCCCGGAACGATAAAACTCTGAATCTCCTCGTCGGACATCGCGCGCGGCAGGCCATCCGAACAGATCATCAATACATCGCCGCCGGTAAGGCGCACTTCCGCAAGATCGCCGTCTACTTCGGTCCCAGCGCCCAGCGCTTGGTACAACACCCGGCGTTCTGGACTCTTTTCGTACTCTTCCCGCGTCAATCGGCCACGACGAAGGTGCAGCTCGGCGAGGTTGTGATCCTCGGTCAGCTGCGTCATGCGCCCATCGCGGAACAAATACGCTCTCGAATCGCCAACATGCGCCACATACGCATAATTTTTGACGAGCGTGGCAAGCAACAGGGTCGTCGCCATTCCTGGGCGTTGCAAACGAGTCGCTTCGCGCTGAACTTCCCGGGAGGCGCGGTTGAACAACTCGTCCACGAACCGTCCCAAGGCCAGGCGATCGGTCGTGCTCCGGCTGACCGCGACGCGAGCGTTCGCATTCGCGAGGTCATCCGCGTACTTTTCTATGGTAGCCAATGCTAACTTCGCGGCGATATCGCCCGCTCCTGGCCCGCCCATACCATCCGCTACCGCAAACAACGGAATTCTCGGCATACGAAGAACCGAATCTTCGTTGAAACTCCGACGTCCTTGATGCGAAGTTGCCGCTACCTCACGGATCCGCAACGCCCCTCCCGACCGGCCTACTATACGCGCAACGTAGGTTCAGGCGGGCTCGGCCGATCGCGAAACCAGGGAGTCCGCTCCCATTTCCGCGCGGAACCGAAAGTATTCCTCGGTCCACTCCCCCTCCGGATTCCGGATCACCAGCTCGCCCTCGCGGCGCGGGGGAAAGGGACCGTCCTCCTCGCGCGCGCAGACAATCGTGCAAATATGTGCAGGTCGTCCGCCACGAAACACAAAATTCCAACGTTCAAGGATGACCAGTCCGTTTGCCCCAGGTGCCGCCTCTGTCCGAGGATCCGCGGCGACCATGACGTACACAAATCTGCCGTGCGGCTCCAACCACCGCCGCGCAGCCGCACAATAGTCAAAGACCGACCCCCTCAATTCGATACGGCACGCCGCCCGCTGTGGAAATGGCGACAACAATCCTTTGCCCTCCGGAATGTACGGAGGAGAGCCGGTAATCAAAGGGAACTTCACACCTTCAGGCAACACGGCCGGGTCCCGTAAATCGCCTCGCACAATGGAAACGCGGTCCTGCAGACCATTGAAGCGAACGGTGCGAACGGCCATCGCTGCCGACGTTTCCTGGGCTTCGACCCCCGTCAGCCGCACCTCCGGTCGTTTCAAGCGATGCAAGGTGCTCAAGCCCACAGAGCCAATGCCACAACCGATATCGAGCATTCGATCGATATTAGGGCAGTTGACCGCCGCTCGCCAGGCGACCGCAAGATCGTCGGTTGAAAAGCGGTGGCCTTTTTTCAGTTGGAAAATTTTCCAGTGCCCAGCGAGAAGATCGAGACTCTCATCGGGGCCGGGCGACAAATCGAATGCAGTGTCCATCGGCGCCAGATTAACCGGTGACTCGCGCCAGCGGAAGCGATACGTCGGCGCGGGGGATTCATGCGAGCGATCGGGCTTGTGCTGCTGTTATCAGGTTGTATCGACGGAGTGACGCAAGTTGCTGGCGTCGGTGCGACGTACACTACACGATGTTCCGCTTGGATGGAACCCAAAGATTCCGAATTCGTGGCTCGCTGCACACCTGCATCCTGCGACATCCACTTTGAGTCGGTTGCCGTGAACCAGGTGGTCGTCGCCTTTGATCCTGGCGAAAAGGTGCTTGGATACGCAGAACGCGTTTGCCTCCAGGACCTGTCCAACGCCAGCGCGCTGTTTCAGCCGGAACTCGACCCGCAAGTCGAAAAATCTGCTCCAGAAGCCAAGTCTACCACTCCCTGAATCCTTGGTGGCGCACCAGATTCGGATCGAATAACCGCAGGTCGTCCCCGGTGAACTGTGAAGAGCTGGACCCGTACACTCAATCTCGATGACGCCCATACTCTGCTCTCTTTGGCCGACCCCGGCCGGAGCTGCGAAGATTGGTCGGCCGCCTGCCATCGCGCGCTCCCGGAGCTGTCGATGCCCCGGCGTCGTGAATTGATCCGATTGCTTCGGGATGGATTTCTCGACTGGACGGCGGACGACCGCGTGGCTCCAGGCCTGTTCCTTCGCCTGTACGGAAAAGCGCCTGCGATCGCCCAACTCGACTTGGTCAGCTTACAATGGGCACTTTCCCACCCGCTGACGGTTGCGGCCGTGGAAACGCTGGTGGCGCCAGCACTATCTCGTCGCGATCGCGCCATCCCTCTCGATGACGTCGAAGCCGTCGTTTCCGCGCATGTGGAGACCGGAAGCGCGGAATCGCTGCGCAAAACGCGCACAGTGTTGCTTGGGGCGATGGAAGGCATCGGCACGCTCACCACCCGCGGCACCGGACAACATCGGTATCTTGCGGCTTCTCGCGGCACCCCTCATCCTTTGGGGTTCGCTTACCTCGTTCTACGCGAACTGTCGGAACGCGGCGTTGATGCCATGATGACGTCCGAAGTCACCGAGACCTCCCTCGCCGTTCGAGCCACCCAATGCGGACAGGCCCACGCGGAAAGCTGCCTGCAATGGGCGCTTACCCATGGTGTACTGGTGGAACGGGGCGACGAGATCGGGGCATAGTCGGTAGGTTTCGGCGGCCAGCTCGCCCCAACGGTCGGCGACGAGCTTGGACGAGGCATCCGAAGAATGGTTTTCGTCTCCCCCCTAAGTGGTACATCAAAAAACCCTGGAAATAGCGGAAATGGATGTACCAGTCGTCGAGGCTGACCGTTATTTCCCTGGCTTCTCCGACGACAATGCCAAATGCACCTCGATCAACTCTCGTCGTTCCTTTTCATTAATCCCGTAGGCCTCGGCCACCGCACGATCCAAAAGATCCCATTCCAGAGGATCAAAATGGCTTTGCAACCGCACCACCCTCTCCGCGTGCTCCTGAATGCCTCGAACGTCGTCGGGGACCGGAATCTGTCGCAGAAATGCAGGTAGATAGTGGTAAGTATCTCCACCGACCACAATCCCTCGATAAAGCGTGTTGTACAGCGCTGTGAACACCGTGCTGTTCAACACCGCCGCCAGCACCTCCACCGACCACCGAGGATCGACCGGCCATCCCACCGGATACACATCCTTGGTCACCCAACGCCCCTCCCGATCGGCGACCGCTCGTACGCGAATGGCATGCTGGCACAGAATGACCTTGGGTCGCAAAAACGTATCTTCCAAATCGGGTAATGGATTTCCAGCGGCCGACAACGCCGCCCGATCATACCGGATCCACCCTCCGGCCCAATCTACCCGAAACACGCCAACTTCGGTCTTTCTCGTAAAGGAAGACGCACCGAGATAAGGATAGTCACCCTCCTCCCTTGTGTTATGCACATACTGCTCTCGCAGTCCGCGCCGGTGGAAGGAAACCGTCGAAACAAAGGTCGCTACCGTCCCCAGGGGAGGAAGCCCCAACAACGGATTCAGCACACCCCAGGTCGACGCCGGCGCAAACCATGGCCCCCGAAATGCCGGCCGTTCCACAATTTGAACCGTTGGATTCTCCAATTGCTCAAGGCGCTCGATGCGCACGGTGCGCACCGGTTCCCGACTCTCCTCGGAACGCAGATCCAAGATGACCGGATAAACCCCCGTTCCCGGAAACGGTCGCGGCTTGAGGCTCGCCAGATCGATCACCGTGTGCACCGACGCGCCGTGCTTCTTCCGAAAACCTTCCGCATACCTCCCTTCCAACACCTTGTTTGGCACCAACCACAGTAGCTGACCACCGGGCTCCACCCACTCAAAACCCAAGGTCAAGAACGCTAAATACAAATCGAAAGCGCCACGCAAAGCCGGAACCCTTTGTCGCAACCGGGCCCTCAATCCGGGATCGGCGCTTTCCATCCGTTTGGCTTCCAAATACGGCGGATTCCCTACCACCGACGAAAACGGCCGTTCTACCCTGGCATGAACCGCGTCCTGAACCCGGATAGCGAGCGGCCCTGGCACCGGACCGGTGCACCGCTGCAATGCCCAATCGATCAGTTCCCCCCGACACAACCAAGCCGCCAACGGATCGCGGTCCCAACCCTCCAGACGACCCACAATCTCCGCTGTCGTGCCGGGCGCCCGGTCTGCGATCGCCAACAGCAAGCTGCCCCCGCCGCACGCGGGGTCCAGGATTCGCCCCGGCGCGCCCGCCCAACAGGCCGTCAGAGCCCGCGCCAAGGCGGGGGGCGTGAACACCTGGCCCCAGGCCGCACGATGCGCGCTGAGCCGGTCGTAGCGCATCGCCTGGACATTCTCCGCCCCCACCTCGGGCAACGGCGATGGGGGCTCCCCCAACTGCGCGTCAGCCCAAGTTGCCCATTCGGAAGGCACTTCCGCCCACCGGGCGCGCCACCGCGTGCGGCGTCCCGAAAGCCAAAACAACAGTTCTTCGGGTGCTTTATCGCCCAGACAGCAACCCACCCAACATCCGCGCCACGCTCTCCATGGTGTCGCGGTGCCATGGCAAGAAACGACGTTTCGGATTCAGCAACTCGATGGCCCCCAACACGTCCAATTGGTGTCGGATCGGCACGCACAACACGGACTTGGTCGAAAATCCGGTTTCTTTGTCGAACCGATCCAAATACCGATCGTCCGAGGTCACGTCCTCGACCTGAATCGGAATGTTCAGGTCGAAGGCGGCCCCCACCACCCCTTGACCAAAATACATCTTCTTGCCGATCAATTTCTTGGCGGCAGGACCCGCACACGCCACAAAAGTGAGCTCTTGCTCGTCTCGGGTACCGCGAAGCACGCTCCCAGCTTCACAATCAATGAGCCGCATCAAGATCTCGAGCGTCTTGTTGGCCGCAGCCCCCGCACCAGCCGTCGCATACAGCTCGTTGGACAGCTCAAACAACGTTTCCGCTAGCTCTTCGGGCGGCTCCTCCTCGGGAAGAATCTGCTCAGGTGTCGGCTGCGAGCGACTTACCAAATCGGCGCGAACAGGAGCGTCGAACGCCTGTTCGGGTCGCGCTTCTCGGGCCGCGGGGGGCGGAGTCAGCGTCTTGGCGATCGCTGATGAAGCAGCAAGTTCGTCGTTGAGTCTGCGAATAACCCAGGTTTTGCCGGTACCCGAGTCCATCACCTGGGTGGTACCGTCGGGGAGTGTGAAGCAAATCCAGCCAGCGACCTCGATCCCCTGATCGGTCACCGCCCGAGCCAACGCCATCGACCAATCGACCGCTTCCACCTTAACGGTTGGCCCATTGGGCGTTTGAATTTCGAACAGCACCGCTCCTCCACGCGCCAAGTCTACACCATGGACCCCGGATCACCCGGTATACGGCGT
The DNA here is from genome assembly GCA_005797785.1 of Pseudomonadota bacterium. Classification (GTDB taxonomy): domain Bacteria; phylum Myxococcota_A; class UBA796; order UBA796; genus SYKL01. Next base: position 23,324 of record SYKL01000286.1, read on the forward strand.
CCACGGGACCACATTATTCCAGATGGCCAGCGCGGCATCCCGGACATCGACCGTTGATCCCACGGTTCGAACCAACGCCTGGGCCAAGCTCTGGTCTCCCAGCGACAATTCACCGGCGATCCATCGGGCCTGCGCCTCCTCGCCCGACGGAAACTGTGGCAGGAACGATGCTTCACGCGTTCGGTCCACCCAGCCGGCGATCTGATCGATCACCATGCGCTCCAGTGCCGCATTCAACGCCGGCCCCACCGCTTCGGCGATCCTCGGCCCGCCTTGGGAAAGCAGACCCTCGCAATGCGCCCGTCCAAATTGGAGGAGTTCCGAATTGACCGTTCGCGCCGGCCCAATCGGCTCAGTAAACAAGCCCACGCGGTAGTCGCGCACACCCACCCCGCGCAATTCGGAAATCAGGACGCTGCACATCTCCACCGACCATCCGTCCAATGACCAGGGTCGAAGGGCAACATCCTCATCGCGAACGCACACCAGCATCACGTTCAGCAGGGCGCCGTGCACCGCCTCCCACTGAAAAGCCACCGGCTCCGAAGTGGCGGGTCGACGCTCCAAGGTCGCGAGGACCCCCTTCAGCCAAGCCAGATGCGTTCCCTGCGCGTGTTGAATGCGGAGGTACCGCAAATTGGGGTCTAAAAGCGCATCTTGGTGTCCGCCCAACAGGGCAGAAGCCCCTCCCGGCCGTTCGCGCCCCGGATTCAGTCCGTCACCCGCGATGACCACCATTACTGAACCCGGCTTCTTCGCCGCCATTTCACGCGCACGCTGCATCCAGCCGCCGGCCCGATGCGTGATGCTCTGCTCATCAAACGCGAGATCGAGGTCCTTTCCCCGGGTGTCGGGGATCACCTGTGCTGCGCGCAACTGACGTTTCCACCCAATCCATCGCTCGATTCGATCGGCATCGACCTCCTCCGCCAACAGCGGAAGCGGCGGAAGTTTCCGGCCCACAAAGGTGGCTGGAACCGGCGCTTTGGAAGTGTCCAGAGCACCTTGAACCAGGGCACGCTCCAGGCCCTCCAGACCGACCTGCCAGCGACCGTCCTTCGGCACGATCAGCAGGGAATAAAGCGCAATCGGATCCATGATCCCGGTCAGCGCCATCGTGCGCGCCATCCAAAGGCCAAGCTCTTCCGCGGTGGCCAATTCCTGCGGCTCGACAGCCCGCCGAATCAGCGGCGCCCACTCCCGCAATTGGAGGCGATACAAGGCCTCTCTGAGGCTCGCCAACGACTTTCGATCGCCCGCCGGACAGAGCGCACCCGTGGCGTCAATCCGACGCTTCAAAACCGGATGATCGGCAAACGGTGCCTGATTCATAATGTGGTTATGCTCCCGGCGAAGCGTTTCCAACAGCCGAGCAGTCGCCTGGAGGAGTTCGGGCCTCGCCGAAAACAAGCCTGCACGCGCCACTCGCACGTGAACCCACCCCGCATCCGGCTCAGCCCGGGTGGTCTCGATCATCAGGCCGACCCAGACGTTCGAATAGTCGGATTCCGCCATCGCTTTTTCCAGGTCACCCAATACAAGCACCGCGATCGTCTGCGGCTGCCGCGTCGACAAGAACAGCCGCATGCCGTGATCTTCACCGGATTTGCCTCTTCGAACAGCCATTCTCTCGGACATCGACCGCGCAGTGAGCGCGTCAAACCAACCCAATGCCGCGCCGCGCAACAGCTGCATCCGGTCGACGGGAACCCCAGCTTCCAACGCCGTTCGCATCGCTGCACGATACCGCTGGCCAACGCGCCGTTCCGCTTCGTCTCCGCCCCAATCACCTCGACCAACGACCGTAATTCTCCGATGTGGGTGGCCTTCCGGCAGCCGAACCACCCGGGTCACGGCTTCCGCACACAAATCCAAGGCTTGTCGTGCATCAAAGCTCGCTTTGGTGGTACCGCGCGCATACTCATCATCGGCCATCAGCGCCAACATCTGCTCGATGCCCAAGGCCTCATGTCGAGCTTCTTCGTGGCTTCTTACCGTTACCCGCGGGGTGGGGCGCTCCTGCGCGACATAGTACATATCGGTACCTGGGTCAGCGGAAGGGGTAGGAAGCAGCATCGTAAACGGTGAATGCGCCCTCACCATCTGGGTGCGTCCGCGGCGAAGCAGAATTTCGTCCGCATCGATGGTGTCGAAGGACGCCAAAGGGCGGGGCAAGCTCTTTCGTCCACCTCCAGGTTCTCCGCCAGTATAGCCCACAAAACGGTAGGGCTCCGCTCCAGCCGGCGCCTGCTGAAACCGTTCGATGACCTCAAAAATGCGAGGTTTAAAGTCCACAGGAGTCGGAGGCGCCTCATCCCAAACCCCCAACGCCTTCAAGAATCGCTGCGCAACCTCCCAGGCGCGCTCCATGTTCGCCGGATCGAGGTGCTGCCCCGATTCGAACGTAAACCCGATCCGAGGCGATCGTTCGCCCGGCATCAGGCCCACATCCGGGCAGGTGCCACCGTCCAAGATCGCCGCTTCATGCAAGCCGGTCACCAAGAAGTCCACGCCGAGTTTCGTTGCTAAATCGGCGTGCGCGGCGTCGTCTCGAAACACAATGAAGGGCGGAGCCGGTCGGGACGTCGAATGCAGATCGAGGATCGCATCCCGGTCGTACAACAGCGGTGCGACCTCCAATGCACGCCGTTGTTCATAGTTGAGGGACGCTGGATCGGACGCGCGGTTCGCCGCCTGATGTTCGGCGTCCCATTGGCGGTTGAGGTCGGTGCCCTCCGGGGTGTTCCGCTTATTGAGTGCAAACGCCGCCAAATTGGCGCGCACCAACAACAGAGAACCACTGATCAGATGGGTTTCAGCGTCCTTTTCCAGGCGCGACAACACGGCGTTGCCGACGATTTCATTGCCGTGCACGAGCCCGACCACCGTCGCTTTCCGGCCAGGAATCGGCACGCCGTCCGAATTCACCGCTTCAAAGAGGATCGTACCCTCGACGCCCTGAACGGGAGAAGTGAGCCGCACCGCCATCTGTTGCCTCACGGTCAGAATTTATCCAAAGAGACGTTTACACGACATCCATCGGCTTGGCCGAGCGCCGGATCGCCGCGGGTTTCTTTTCC
>SYKL01000287.1 GCA_005797785.1 Pseudomonadota bacterium
CAGTGTGTTGTTTCGCGGCGAGAGCGGCACCGGCAAGTAGATGGTAGCTCGGGCCCTGCACCTAGAAAGCAGACGTCGAAATGGACCTTTTGTTGCCGTCAACTGCGCCGCGTTCACGCCCACCTTGTTGGAAAGCGAATTGTTCGGCCACGTGAAAGGCGCGTTCACCGGCGCGTTGGGCGCGCGACAGGGCATTTTTGCTCAGGCGCACGGAGGGACGCTGTTTCTCGATGAGGTTGCGGAGCTGCCTCTGGATCTTCAGGCGAAGCTGCTCCGGGTTCTGCAGGAGCGAACCTTTGTTCCCGTCGGAGGGACGGAACCGGTGGCGGTGGATGTACGGGTCATCGCCGCCACCCATCGGGCGTTGCGCGAGGAGGTGCGGGCCGGACGGTTCCGGGAAGACCTGATGTTTCGGCTGCGGGTGGTGCCGCTGTTCCTCCCCCCTTTACGGGAGCGTCGCCTCGACATCGATCTGTTGTTGCGGCATTTTGTGGGGGAGTACAATCGCAAAGGATTCAGGATTGTGGCGGGGTTTTCTCCTGAGGCGATGCGAGTGTTGCTCGACCATCCTTGGCCTGGCAACGTTCGTGAGCTGCGGAACGTGATGGAGTATGCGTTCGCGGTGGGGCGGGGGCCGACGATCGGTGTCGATGAGTTGCCGCCGGAATTCCGAGAAGCGAAGGTTTCTTCCGAGATCCGCGGCGAAACATCGCCCAAACGGGCGAGCGAGGCCGCACGGGTGCGCGCCGCTTTGGAAGAGGCTGGGGGGGACATCGACCAGGCCGCCGCGCTCCTTCAGGTCAGTCGGACGACTTTTTGGCGAATGCGAAAGCGCTCGGGCGCGTGATTCCGCTGTGTGGCCGTTGACCGAGGCGGAACACCGGTCAGTAGCACCAGAGATGGTCGACACACTTCGCGCCCTCGTCCCGGAAGTCGATCCCGACGAACGAGCCCCCGGCCGAATCCACCACGAGGGTGTGCACTGGATCCTTCATGAACGGCCCGAATGCGATGAGATGGGTCCCCTCCGACACCGGAACGTCGACGGGTTCATTGCGAAGGCCGATCTCCCGGCCGTCGATCCACACGTCAAACCAGCTGCCACCGCTCAAATGCAGGGTGACGGGGGTCGGTTGGGCTGCGAGCGTTCGGTGGTGGATGGTGAAGGGTTCATTCACCATTTCGGTGACCCGGCCTTGGGTATACCGGACCAGGATCCCCGCCTCATTCCAGATCGCCTCCTCGGGGCCAGAACGCGACGGCGGGCCGAGCGCGAGTTCCGTTTCGACGCGGGTCGCGCCGAAGGCCGAGAGCCGGGAATCGGTGCAGCCGGCTCGCTGTAGGAGTTCTGCGCCTTTGGCGGTGAGCGTCCAATGATCAAAGTACTTCTTTTCGAACAACACGGCTTCAATCCCATCGTACCGCCATAGGGTCTTGTCGGCGCTCCGAACGGCGGGACCGAGGAGCCGTTTCAGATCTCGTGGCCGTTCGATCCCACATAGGGGGCCGGTTGGAGGCGTTCCGGCGGACACTGTGCCGGAAAAATGCGCCATTTCCGCCGCCCATTGCCGCACACCGAGCGAACGGATCAGCGTTGTGGTTCGTTCGCGGCCGATCGCCTCCACCCCTTTTCGGATCGGCTCGGGCACCCAGGCTTCGATCGGACCGGATGGCACGCCGAGCGCGACATCGCGTCCAAACGCGGGGATCGCCGCGGCCGTCAGATGGTTTGCAGAGGTGTGCTGCCCTAACCATTCGAGAAAGACGGCATCATGACCGGATTGGGCGACGAGGTTCCACTCGCCGTTTTCCACTCGGGCGCCGCGGTCGAGCAGGGCTGCGGCGATCTCCGGGTGCTTCGGCAGAAGGGCTCCGACCAACGGCGTTCGTCCGCAGCGCGCGTTCACGTCGCCGCCGTGGTCTAGAAACAAGTAAAGCACCTTGTCTAATGCTTCGGGGCGGTTCACCGCTTCGCACACCGGACCGCCATCCCAACGGGCCGGATGACCGCCTTTAATAAGGGTTTCGAACAACTCCCAGCGACCGGCCTTCACCGCCAAGGTGGCGGGCACGGAACCTCCGCAGGACACATCGGGCGACGCGCCCGCGTCCATCAACCGGCGAACGCGGTCGACCGTGTCGGGGTGGTCCACCGCATTTTTTACGGCAATGCACAGGGTGGAGGCGTCGATACCTTGGAACTCGGGGTCGTGGGCGAGCAGCCGATCGAAGAGGGCGTCGGTGTTCCATTGCCCTGCAGCCATTTCGAGCGGGCTCTTTTGAAAGTCGCAGTCGACGTGGGCGGAGGCCCCCTTGGCGAGGAGCTGCGCCAACAGGTGTTCGTCGGATCGGCTTACCGCCTCGCAGATCGGCTTGCCCAGGTTCGGATCCGCGCCGCGTTCCAGGAGCAACGCGAGGGTTTTTCGTTCGCGGAAGTCGCGCGCATCGGCATGCTTCGGAACCAGGTCGCGGCGGCTGTTGTCGATCAACCCTGGCAACACCTGCCCGCGATCGACCAGCGTGGGCGTGGCGCCGTGGTCCAGCAGCAACGCCAACGCGGGGGTTGGATCCACGTTGTCGAAATCGGCCTCATTGAGCAACAACGCCAGTGGCGCCCCATACTGAGCGGTGCCGCGGTTGGGATCGGCGCCGGCGTCCAGCAGCACCTTCAACACCTCCAGGCTGGCGGGAACCCCCGGGTGGTAGGCGCGGATCGCGGCTTGCATCGGCGCATCCTGGTAGTTCGCCGGTGTGGCACGGGAGAGCAGATCGAAGAAGTTCCCTCGGAGGGTTTCGTTGATGGCGGTGTTTAGTCCAATTTTTTCGCCGTCGATGTGAACCGCCCCTTCGATGAAGTTCGGGTCCATCCCCTGCGCCAATTGCGCTTTCACGGCCGCCACATCGTGGGCGACGATCGCGTCGCGGAAGCGGTCCCAGTCGGAGGGATCTTCAGCGAATGCCGAAACGGCGAACCACAACCCCCACATCACGGCCTCGTCACGATGACGTAGTGCTTTCGAAGCGGCTCCAGGGTCTCCCAAATCCCCTCAAAACCACCGGGAAGCACAAAGCTGTCGCCGGCCTGAAACTCCCGAGCGTCACCGCTCCCATCGCTGAGCCGCATCCGCCCTTCGAGCAGGTGGCAAAATTCATCTTGGCCGGCGGGGCATTCGATCCGCCAAGCGCCGGGTTCGCACGCCCAGATCCCCGCGTACACGGTGTCGCTCGGATCCGTGTACAGATTCCACGTTCGCCGTTCGGGATTGCCGCGGACCAGGCGTTCGGGGCGTGGACGGTCGGCCGTTGGCTCCGGCAGGGGATCTTGAAACGACACCACGTCTGCGGCACCTCGGCGCATTGGGCCTCCGGAGCTGAGGATACGCCATGGCTGCAGGTTGGGAAACCTCGGAGGTGGATCCGCGGTGACCCGATCCCCGTCCACGACCGTCGGGGCGCAAGGGTTAAGTACCGTTAATCCATGGCGGGGTTCGCAAACCGCTGTGCACTTCGGGGTAGAATGACCCTCGGGGGGCTCATGAACGTCGGTCGGTATGTGTTGGTCGCGTGGTTCGGCGTGGGGTGCACATCCGTGGACCCGACCGATTCCGGCGGCGACTCAGAAGTTCCGGACACGGACTCCGGCGCGCCCCCCGACTCGAATGTGGACACCGACGTTCCGGACACGGACGTTCCAGACACCGACGTTGCGGACACAGACGATACCGACATCGAAGCCCTGCCGGCGCGGATGGCGTTTTTCTACCAGACCGTCGGCAACGAGGACAACGCCGTGATGGCGGGCAGCACGCTCGACGGTTTTGAAATCGACAGCGCCGGCTTTACATCCATCGCCTGGGAAGGGCCGATGGTCGCGGACAACCGGTATTCGGACCCCGTGGTCTCGCGGATGCCGGACGGAACCTGGACGGTGACCTCGCGAAGCGCACCTACCGATAGCCACGGCGCACACTTGCTGATGTACAGCGAGAACTCCTGTCCGGAATTTCCCGAAATCGATGATCCGAACATCCACTACCTGTCCGCGCTGGAGGGCTCTGAGTGCATCACCCAGACCCGCACGCTGATGGCCAAGACCTCCCAGGTGTTTGAGGCCGACGGCGAATGGTATGTGTTTCATGCGGTAGAATCGGAGCTCTGGCTCGCACATCTCGGCAACGCAGAGCAACGCCCGACCGAGCTCGCAGGCCTGTGTTTTGTGGACAACGACGAACTTCCCGCTGTGGGGCAGACGGAGCGGATCTATTCCGACCAAGCGGAAGGATGGCTGATCTCCGATGCGGCGATTTCCCGGCGAACCGATGGAACCTGGGTGTTGTTCATCAAAGGCATCGAGGACGGACTCTGCGACACCAACGGCGGCCTGTGTGAGCTTTGCGGCCGGCAGATTTTCCGGACAACCAGCGAAGATCTCGTCGAATGGACGGCGCTCGAGTCGGTGATGACCCAGGCCAGCATTCCCGAATCCACCGTAGACGCCGACGGAAGGGTGTGGCTGTATTGGCAGGATTTTACCCCCGCTTGCGATGCCCAGGATCTGTTCTTGGCCAATCGGGCGCCGATTTCGGGCGCCTATGAGGATGCCGTTGGCGATCTGACGTCCGAGGGCTTTGTGTCGTTTCCGGAGGAGACGTTCGAGCGCGACACCAATCAGCATTATGCGACCAACAGCAATCCCGTTCGGGTTCCGGGGGAGGCGTGGGCCGACTTCTTGGAATGCGTCGACTGACCAAGCGATGGTGTGCACCGGATGCGGACGCCTGGAGTTCTTTGTCGCTGAGCCGGAGGCGTGGTTCCAGGCGATGACCGCGCGAGGTCACGTCTCCAACCTGTCGGCGCCGTTTCCGATGCTGGTGGGGCCGGACGCGCTGAAGTAAGGTCGCCGGCCAGCCATGTAAGGGGTTGGAGTGGCGCTTGGGGGCTAAAAGGCGCTCGGGCGGGACTCCCTCGCCCTTTTCTATGGGTGCTCTATGAACACGCTATTTCGACGCTTGTCGGGGCCATCGGCTCCGGCAGTGGGGTTGTTTTTCGTTTCCGGGTTGGTGTTGGCGCCGTCGATCTCCGCGGCCGAGTTGAAAGTGGTGAGCTGGAACCTCCGCCACGAAGGGTGGTCCGGCGAGAAGTACTACGACGCGGACGCGGAACAGATCTGGATGGAGTTCGGCACTTCGGCGACCTCCCCGGCTGGGTGCGATCTGGTGTTCCTGCAAGAGGTGATGAGCACAGATGCCGCTGCGGGGATCACCAC
>SYKL01000288.1 GCA_005797785.1 Pseudomonadota bacterium
GCCCCGCACCAGGCCATTTTCGGCCATTCGGTCGAGCACTCTCCTTCCTTCGGAAACGGTACGGCAAAAGGGCACCATGAGCTTCACGTTGGTCAGACCCATCTGGTCCCGGACGATGCGCATCGCCCGACATTCGAGGGCGAACGCCGCCCGGTACGTCGGGTGGTCGTAGCGCGCGGCGCCTCGGAGACCGAGCATCGGGTTCTCCTCGTGGGGTTCGTAGCGTTCACCGCCGAGAAGGCCGGCGTATTCGTTGGACTTGAAGTCGGAGAGACGTACGATCACGGGCTTTGGATAAAACGCCGCGGCGATCGTTCCGACCCCTTCCGCCAACCGTTGCACGAAGTAATCGGCCTTGTCACTCCAGCCTTTCGTTTTGGCGTCGATTGCGGTTTTGAGCTCACTGGGCAGACTGTCGAATTCCAGCAGCGCCATCGGGTGAATGCCGATCGCTGACACCACAAATTCGATGCGGGCGAGACCCACGCCGTCGTTTGGCAGAAACGACAAGCGGAAGGCCTCCTGGGGATTGCCCACATTGAGCAGGATGGGGGTGCGATGCGGAGGCGTGGGGAGGGGGTCCTGTTGGTCCACATGGAACGCGACCATTCCTTGGAGTACGCGTCCGATCTCCCCGTGAGCGCACGACACCGTGTACGGTTGGCCTGGAATTAGCAGTTCCAACGCTTGGGCTGCGCCCACGAGCGCCGGGACCCCGAGTTCACGGCTCACGATCGCCGCGTGGCAGGTCCGCCCACCCCGCGCGGTGACGATCGCCGCGGCCTTTCGCATCACCGGCTCCCAATCCGGATCGGTGCGTTCCGCGACGAGGATGTCACCCTCCTGAAACGCCGCCATATCGTCAACCGACTTTACTATTCGCACCGGGCCCGCGCCGATCCGTTCGCCTACCGCCTGGCCGGTGAGTACGGTCGGTGCAGTACCATCAAGAACATAACGCTCGGAAGAGGAGGACTTTCGTGACTGGACGGTTTCGGGTCGAGCCTGAACGATGAACAGCTCGCCGGTGATGCCATCTTTGGCCCATTCCAGGTCCATGGGCGTGGGATGCCCGTTTCGCGCGGTGTAGTGTGCCTCCACGATCACCGCTTGCCGCGCGAGATCGAGAATTTCATCGTCGCTGAGCACAAACCGAGCGCGATCGACCTCCGGTACGGGCGTGATCTTGGTCATACGCCCGCCGCCCGCGTCGTAGACGAGTTGGATCTCTTTTGAACCGAGCGCCCGCCGCAAAACCGGGCGATGCCCGGTGCTCAGCGTCGGCTTGAACACCACATATTCGTCGGGTACTACCGAGCCTTGGACGACCGTTTCGCCGAGCCCCCAAGCGGCGCTGATCACCACGGCGTCGCGGAAGCCGGACTCGGGGTCGATCGTGAACATCACGCCCGCAGCGCCGACGTCCGACCGCACCATCCGTTGAACGCCGACCGAAAGCGCGACTTCAAGGGAGGTGTAGCCGTGTTGGGCGCGGTAGCTGATCGCCCGATCGGTGAACAAGGAGGCGTAGCAACGTTGGAGGGTTTGCAGGAGCGCCGGCCCGCCCCGAACGTTCAGGTAGGTTTCTTGTTGGCCGGCAAAGCTCGCATCGGGGAGATCTTCGGCGGTTGCGCTGCTGCGGACGGCGACGTCGATCGCCCGGCCGTCGCCCAGTCTGGTGTATGCGTCCAGGACGGGAGTGGCGATCGCAGGCGGGATCTGAGCCGCAAGCACGGCCTCACGGATCCGCTGCCCGCGGCGCTGCAGGTCGGCGACGTCGGCGAGATCGAGGCCCGCCAGCGCGTCGGCGAAGGTCGCTTCCAAGCCATTGTGGCGGACGAAAGTTCGCCACGCCTCGGCGGTGACCGCAAACCCGTCGGGAACGCGAACTCCTTGGGAGCCCAGGGAGCGCACCATTTCCCCTAAGGAAGCATTTTTGCCTCCGACCGACGGAACATCGTCGATCCCGATCTCTGCGAACGCCAACACGTAGGGAGTCATCAGCACCTCGCTCGCCTAAGCAGAAGGCGTGCCAACTCCCGGTGGTCGTCACTGGCACGCCGCTTGCAAGCAGCCCGTTGCACCTTAGGAGAACTCCAGATCCCGTTTGAACGACAAGATTGCGGTGATCACCGGCGCCACGGCGGCATCGGCAGCGCGACCGCCGAGCGGTTTTACGATGAGGGTGCCAAACGGTGGCTGACCGATCAGGATCCGGGCTGTCCGATCTCGCGGCGAGATTTGGTGCTTCTGCGGGATGGAGCGCCGGGGATATTTCGATCGAGGCGACTCACGCCGAGATCGTCCAGGGTTGCTTGGAGAAATTCGGCAGAATCGATGTCCTGTTTGCTAACGCGGGAACTGAGCGGGGACTAGGTGAAAGCAGGGTTTACCTCGATGGTCCCGTTGCACCGCTATGGCACGAACCGCGAAATTGCCAACATGGCGTTGTTTTTGGCCAGCGATGAAAGCAGCTATTCGACCGGTGCGTGTTTTCTCGCAGATGGCGGTTTTGTCGTCGGCTAGGGTGTGTGACTTCACGCACGCCTGCGTGGAATCACGCGTGCCCTAGTGGTCGACCGCAGTGAGAACGATGGGTTGACGGCGAATGGGCTCGGCCGATATCGCTCACGCAGGCGGTCTACGGGGAACGTCGCCCCGACGCACCCCCTCGGCGTTCCCCTGAAGGCTGCGCCTTCGGGGCCCCTTGCCTCGAAGTGGTGCATCGGAGCGCATCCCCCTTCGCCGCCCGCTCCGCTCACTCTGGCCTTCGCCCCGTCGAGGAACCGTTCAAAGTCACTGCGCTCTAGGGGCAACCGCGATCCGGGTTGGCGGTGTCCGGACAGGGATCGCAGACATCGCCCTTCGCATCGTTGTCAGCGTCCGCTTGATCGTCGGGGATCCACGGGCACACATCCAGGTCGTTCAGAAAGCCGTCTCCGTCGACATCTTCGGGAAGGGGAGTCGGATCGCAGGCGTCGCCGATGCCGTCGTCATCGAGATCGGGTTGGACTTCCTCGTCCATCGGCCGGATTGGATCGAAGAGATCGGGGCAGAGATCGCTCACATTCGGGAGACCATCGCCGTCGTTGTCGTCGGCGGTGATGCCGTCATATTCGTCCGGGCGGGTCGGCTCACACGTGGGCTCGTCCGCCGGAACCGGATCGCATGAAAAGGCCGGATAAGCGTTGGGCACGGCGGCGTGGATTTGGTCATAGGTGGAACCGGTTTCGTCCACAGCGCACAACGAGCGTTCTTCGCCGCAGACGTCCAGGGGTTCGCAGTTGGGATGAAGCGCGTCCACCACCGCCGCTTCGCCATACAGGGCCTCGCCCGAACGAAGTACCAGGGCCACCTCGGTGGTGCCTGCGGAAATCGCTGCCTCCCAGAGTTCCTGATCGCCCGAGGCAAAGACGGCGATGTCCGCCTCAAGCCCGGGTGCGAGGCTTCCGATCTGGTCTTCGGCGTGCACCCCGCGCGCGCCCGCCTCGGTGGCCATCCGCCAGAGGTCCTGGCTTGAGAACGCGTTTCCGTAGTGCGTTTCATTGAGGTAGGAAGCACAGGCGAGCTCGCGGCCGAGGTTGATCGATCCGGTGTAGGCCCAATCGGTCCCCAACGCGAGGTTGCCGCCGAGCCGGTGAAACAAGGCGACTTGAGCCGTTTGACCGTACAGCGAGATGTTGGAGCGGGGCGACCAGATCAGCGTCGTGCCATCGTGGGCCATCGTTGCGTAGTCCTGGGCGGTCAGGCCGATCCCACCGACGTGGGCGGTGTTGCTTTCGGTCAGGTCTTCCCCGGCGAACCCATCGGACGTACACCGGAATTCTTCGGCGGCATAACTGTTGATCCCTTCGGAGATGTGGGGAACAAAGGCATCCCGTTCCGCGGCCTGGGCTTCCGAGTTGGAATAGTTCCAAGCGCAGTCCGGGTGAAAGGTCTCGTTGGAATCGCCGAGCGGAAAGGTTTGCAGCGAGACAGCGGAGATCGTGAGGCCTTCCAAGCCATTGGAGCGGTCTACATTGCGCACGAGGCCCGCCTCGCCGCCGGAACCGGCAACTGATGTGGTGCCGCTCATCAGGTGGCGAATTTCACCCCATCGAACCCCGTTGGTACCGCCGGAATTGGCGGGCGTGGAAAGGACCCCCCGCCAACCGTGCCGGTGATCATAGCGGGTTTCTCCGTGCTCGACGGGGCTTCCTTCGGAGTAGGTGATGTGATCGTGCAGGTTGATGAATCCGGGGGAGATCACGCCGTCTGGGCAGTCCACCACCGAGGCATCCGCAAAGGCAGGGTCTTCGCTGCAATCGCAGCCGACGCAGGCGATTTTTCCGTCATCGCCGATCAGCACCGAACCGTTGCGCAGGGCGCCATCGGGCGTCAATACATCGCCGCGAAGCAACCATCCCGCCGTTCCGGCGGTCGCGACGGCGCAGGTGTCACCATTGGGGGGCGCGGCGAGCGAAACGCCGCAGTCGGTGATCGACTCGACGTCAGTGTCGTCTGTGTCTGCCGGGAGATCGGTGTCTTCAGGCAGATCCGTCTCTTCGGGGAGGTCGGTGTCGGGCAGATCGGTTTCTTCGGGGAGGTCGGTTTCGGCGGAATCGATCGACGTGTCCACGGAAGTGTCGGAATCGATCGAGGGATCGCTGCTATCCGTTTGGTGGTCACAACCCGCGAGCCCAAACGCAAGCATCCATGCCATCGTACGCGTCATGCGTCCCCCTCCGAGGGGCATTTGACCTCTTTCCCTGGCAGGGGCAACTCGCGGATAGTAAACGTCTTGACCAATGCCCGTTCCACTTGACGTCGCCCCGGATCGGACCTAGCTTCTCTTCATGGGCGCTCGCGCCCGTCTTTGACATGGGGGCGAATTAGTTTCGACGGGCTTCTGAGTGGGGAAGTCGGCGTTGCAAGAGTGGTCCCGTCTTTAAACGGTACAAATGTTCAGTTGCCAACAACAACAACGCCTTCAAGCAAGTGGCTCTCGCAGCTTAATGCTTGAACCAGGGGCATCACGTCCCCTGGCATCTGGTCGATGGAAGTGGCTCGCACGCGACCAGGTGTAATTTAGAGCCCGAGAGCTGTTGGGGGGTCCTGCCTGTTGTGGGTGGGGGGGAGAGACCTCAACGGTAACGGATGTCCTCTTCGCGAGGGCAAAATCTCTCCCTGCTGCCTACGGAAAGACGTGGGGACACCCGCCATGGGGTTATATGGCAGGCAACGTATCTGATGACTTTGCAGGGGGTTCGGACGGGATCTGCGATGTTCCCCGCCTCCACCATTTGAACGGCGTGAGCAACCTTTCCGGGTTGTTCACGCCGTTTTCATTTGGAGCAGCCCGTCATTCGCAGTTGTTCGCGACCTGCACGACCTTCGCGCCCTCAAACCGCGAGGCCCATGCCGTCGCTTTCGACTGCTCGGCGAACCGGAGGGCGACCAACGACTGAGGTTCCGCGCCCAGCGCTTCCTCCAAACCGGACGCCATGCAACTGACCGCAGTCACCATAGCCGAGTGCGGCACCGGACCGATCGCCTCGACCGCCGCCCGCTGTTTCGGGTCCAGATCCGCGGAAGCCGAGTGGGCGACCACCACAACAAAATACGGTTCGCCCGAATTCACGTCCCGTACGAATCCGGGATTGCTGACGCAACGGGCACCGGTGAGCTCACTTCGATCGCCGTGCAACACCACCACTTCCTGAGGCATCGGCAACAACGGAGTCGTCTCCCGCGGATCGGCGACTGCCTCGGGAGCGTAACTCCCAAAAGCATCGACAATGTCCCCGGGGAGCGCCCCAAAGGAGGCATCGCTATACTCGCCTTGTGCGCCACTCCGGTAGGTGATTTCCAGCAACTCACACGTGGACGTAAACCGATCGGTTTGACCCCTCCCTTCCGCGCTGTCGCTGTCCTTTAGTCCAAGCCCGGTCACGCGCGTGATCTCCGGGCTCAACGTGGGAGCCGGGGGCGCGGCGGTCTCCACACCGGGACCAGGCTCCACGGGCAGAAGCTGGGCTCCGGATAGATCACCTCCCGCTCCCGCGCAGCCCAACACTGCCAAGCCGCTCGCGCACCCTGTGCATCCCCGCACGAAACCCCTCAAGCCCTTGGAGTAACCTAGTGACATCGCGGGAAGCCAAAACAGATACTTCAACATAGAAACTCCAAATGATGGGAGGATTCGGTTCCGGCATGTGGCCATTGCGTCGCTGTTTCAGACAGGCAGCGAGCACGCGCACCATAGCCACCGCGGCACTGGGTATTTGTAGCGAATTGCGTCAATCGACAAGGCTCCGGCCTTCCACCTGCGGGGTCCTCCGCCTGGCCCATCAGTGATCGCGGTTTCGTGACAGAAACACGGGTCTTGTTTGCGCCGTGGGGAGCGCTCCCCGCATCAGGCCGCGAGTTTGAAGCGTCGCAGCCGTGGCGTCTGTGTCTGTTCGGTCGATTGGTGATAACGCTTGAAGATGGGCCGCTTTGAGTGCTCTGGCCAGGTACGCCAATTCGGCAAGTGATGTAACGTTCAGAAACAATGGAGGGGCAAAATCTCTCCCTGCTGCCTACGGAAAGACGTGGGGACACCCGCCATGGGGTCATATGGCAGGCAACGTATCTGATGACTTTGCAGGGGGTTCGGACGGGATCTGCGATGTTCCCCGCCTCCACCATTTGAACGGCGTGAGCAACCTTTCCGGGTTGTTCACGCCGTTTTCATTTGGCGACGTGTCGACAGGTGCTGATCCCCAGCAAAGCGTAAGGGGGGCACCAACCCGCGGCGCCCGTCGCGACGAGAACCAGACCCAGCAAGAACGCCGGGTGTGCCGGCCCCCAGAAAGCGAGGCTGGAAACGAACAGGCCGAGCACAACACGAACGAGCCGTTCGTAGGGGTGAATATTGACGGTCATGCGTCACCTAGTATTGTTGGAGGAGGTAGCGGAGGAGGTCGGTGGTGGTGAGGATGCCCACGAGCTTGCCGTTGTCGACGACCGGGAGTGCGTGAAATTGGCCTTCGGCGAGGATTTCCGTGGCCTCGCGGATGCTCGTTTTGGAGTCAACGCTCACCACGCGGGTGGTCATCAGATCCTCGACCTTATGGGTGTGGTCCAGCACCACATCCGTGTGTCGCGGATCCTGGCCATAGTCGTAGGAAACCCTCAATAAATCCGTGGATGACAGCATCCCCACCAGCTGGTCGCCTTGCACGATCGGCATGTGGTGAAACCGGTGGTCCACCATCTTCTTGCGGATCGCTGAAAGCGGCTCTGCGACATGGCTGGTAACGGGACTTTTCGTCATCAGGTGACTGACAGGTTCATTTCGCTTCATTCGCCCTCCGCCGAATGGCCTTGCAAGGGGCGCGCCAATGCTCCAATCTTTGTTTTGGACGGACGGCGCGTGAAACCACGCACCGGGGACGCGCTTGGTGCGCGGTTTGGGCCACCCTCCGATGGTCGAGCTACGCCGCGCGCTCCTGCTTCGATCGGGTCCTGCTTTGCAGCATCGACGCTTGGCCGGTCAGCACCCGCAGGAGTTTTCCTAGCCTTCGAGAAAGCGGCTCTTGAAGGTAGGGGACCTGGTGTTTGGCGCAGATCGCTCGGACTTCGGGTGCGGCTTTTTGATATTGCAGCGGCGATAGATCCGGCCAAAGATGGTGTTCGATCTGATAGTTTAAGAAACCATGTAGGAAATCGTTGAGGTTGCCGCCGGTGCGCATGTTCACAGAGCCGAGCACCTGTCGAACGTAGAATTCGGCGCGGTCGGTGGACGGGCGGTCAAACCGGTGCACATCGTCCCCCGCGTGGTTGGGGACGATCACCAGAAAGGAGTGCACATTGGTGAACGCTTCCGCGAGCAC
>SYKL01000289.1 GCA_005797785.1 Pseudomonadota bacterium
GCGCAAGCGGAAACGCCATGGCCCTTTAAACGCTGCTCATTGGGCAGTCCAAGCCAACGGGCGGTGGCGCCGGTGGCGATGATCAGGGCGTCGGCGAACACATGTTCACCGCCGCTGGTGGTCAATTGGAAGGGGCGTTTGGAGAGATCTGCGTGGGTGATCTCTTCATACTCGAACTTGGTGCCGAAACGCTCGCATTGTGCTTTCATCCGCTCCATGAGCTCTGGGCCCATGATTCCTTCGGGAAAGCCGGGGAAATTGTCCACTTCGGTCGTGATCGTTAGCTGGCCGCCGGGCTGCAACCCTTCGTAGACGGTGGGAGGCAAATTGGCTCGGGAAAGGTACAAAGCAGCTGTTAATCCGGCAGGACCGGAACCCAACACGACGACGCGGTGTGCCACGTGAACTCCAAAGAGCGACCTGTGTAAGCGCGCCGGACGCTGCGGGCAATCGTTCGCCGGCGCGGGTTTAGCGCTCTTCGATCGGGAAGCTCCAACGAGGAGAATCCTCAAACCAGAGTGGATCCAGGGTTTGCTGCTGCCGGATCGCATGGGCGACCGGCTCGGGCATCCAGTCTGGACGAATGTTCTTCGCCAGCGAACGGATGTCTTCCTGAATTCCGTCCCATGCGTTGGCTGGATCGTCGGGAATGCGGTGGTACTTGAGCCGAAGGAGACCTTCGAGACACGCGACATCGGCAGCATAAATGGCGTCCACCGTGCGCTTGGCGAGGGCGTCATGTTCCCGTTGTCGGCGTTGTCCGAATTCCCGCGCGGATGCGAGGGAGAGCGGCGTTTGTTTGAGGCGTTGGATCTCTTCGATCGATCGACTCTGTTCGCGCACGATCTCCCAGGGAAGTTGGGTTTCGGGGTCGAGCTCGACCGAAAGATCGCGGCTTTTGCGTGCGCGTTTGAGGGAGCGATCGCCAGGAGACACCAACCATGCGTGGTCCAGAAGGCCCAGGGCCTCCGCAGTGCGCTGTTGTTTCTCTAGTCCAACCACGACTTCCACGATCACGTCGGAACTGTTAGTTTGAAGGGCCTTATCCCAAAGGACGTCGGTGGGTGGGCCGCCGGCGGCAAAGGATCGCTGATCCGCCGGTTCTGGGCTGGCATCCGGATACCAGCGCAGGGTCTTGAGGAGGCCTGTCCAGACCTCGGCGTCCGAGGGGCGCTCTTGAAGAAGTTCGGCCCATAGTGCAGCGGACGCCTTACTTTCGCCGATGGTGGCGAGGGAAAGCGCCCAGTCTACGCGGGTTTGGTGGGCTTTGGGGGCGCCTTCATAATTGGCTCGGGCGCGTTGAACGTCCAAGGGTTCGTCCCAAACGACCTCGCTTCTCAGACGATCGATCAGCGGCTGTAGGCCCTGCCGATCGCTTTCGCTCACCGCCCAGGTTTCCACTAGGGCGAAGTTGCCTTGAGTGGCGATTCGGTATTCGACTCGGGTGTTTCCGATGTTCACTTGAGTTGAATAGCCCTGGCGTCCGGCGACCTCGGCGGGGACCAAGGGGGCTGCGGTGACCTCCGGAAACGCACGTTGAACGGAGGCCAACCACCGATCGGCTTCTTGTTGCGGCACCACCGGGGCGTCCAAGGGGAACTCTCGGACCGCGAAGCCGGCGCGTTCGTTGTCGGCGACGTTGTAAGCTCGGCTCACAAATCCGACATCTCCGCTGGGCAGCGTGCCCGGGGCCCAGCCCACCGGCACCCGATAGTGGAGGGAGGATGCGATCGGAGGGGGCTGGGGTTGTTCGCGTTTGGACGCGTACCAGGTGGCTGTTTCCGGTGTTGCCAAAGGCTGAACGCGCGGACCGAGCAATGCCGTTGCACCAAGAGCGGCGACGAGGGCAGTGCCTGAAACCCAGCGCAGACGCCGGTGATGGCCAGGCCGCCGTTCGGCGTGTTCGGGGTCGATAAAAAACGCCAGGACAAGGCCGGTGATCAATCCGCCAAAGTGGGCCCAGTTGGCGACATTGTCGCTGGACAGGCCGCCCCAAAACATGGCCGCCATGTAGGGGAGCATGACGATTCCGTACCATCCACGCCCAAATTCGGGACGGGTAAGCGCGACGACGACTGAGGCGGCGATCAAACCGAACACGCCACCCGAGGCGCCCAAAGAGGAGTTCCACGGGCTGAAAAACAGCGATAGGATGCTGCCGGTGGCCACCGACAGGAAGTAGATGGTCAGCAGGTGCCATCGTCCAAACTGGCGTTCGAGCGTCCATCCGGCGAAACCGAGCCAGATCAAATTGAAGGCGATGTGGAGAAAATTGGTGTGCAGCAAACCCATGGTCAAAAGACGCCAAACTTCGCCATTTTCGAAGACATCTACTGGGCTCAAAATCAGCCAATTGACTTCCGGGAGACTGATGCTCGGTACCCATTGAAGCAACCAAATTCGAATTTGTACGCCTACGAGGAACAGGGTCGCCAGCGGGGGACCGGGGTCCACCGGGCGCTTGGCGAGCAGCGAGCGGTAGGCCTCCTGTTGTTGTGCAGCGCGAAAGGGCTCATCTCCGAATTGCACCAAGGCCTCGGGCGGCACACGGCCGGCGAGAACTTCATTCTCCCAGTTTTCCCAGTTGAGCTCGACAGTGTTGTCGCCAAGGCGGATGCGAACCACGGAACCTCGCTACAGATCGGCTAACATGATGCGACGGGGAGGGGGGATGCCGCCGATACGGCTGCCGGAAGTTCTTGACGCATTGCCCATTTTTCCGCTACCCAACTTGGTGTTGTTGCCGGGCGAGATGGTGCCGTTGCACGTGTTTGAGCCTCGATATCAGGCGCTGATCGCCCATTGTATGGAGAACGATCGGGTTCTGGGTATGGCGACGCTCGTTCCGGGGTTTGAGCAAGAATATGAAGGTCGGCCGCCCGTCTTTCCGGAGGTGGCAGTCGCGGCTATCCTTCAGCACCAGCCCCTGCCAGAGGGGCGGAGCAACCTTCTGATTCAGTCGGTGGCCCGCATTCGGCTGGTGGAGGAGCTGCCGGCAACGCGGTTATTTCGGGAGATTCGAGGCACGGTGTGCGAGGAGGTGGACGATCGCCCGTCGCTGGATGGGCTTCGATCGATGATGGTGCAGCTGGGAACAGCATTTCCGGGCTCGTCGGAGGACTTGGGGCGTTTGTTGGGTTTTGACGGTCGCCTGCTCGTGGATCTCCTCGCCTCCAAGTTATTGGTGGGGGTCGAAGCACGTTTGGCATATGTGAGGACGGACCGATTGTCGGGCCGGTTGCGACTGGTCGAACGCGCATTGGCGAAAAAATTGCCGATGAGTGCCGGATCTGCGGAAGCCTAGCGGCAATCGTTCGCAGTGAGCTCTGCGAGGACACTGGGGTCCGCCTCTCCCGAAAGAGCGATGGAACCACCGATTTGCTGGGCGGCCCACACAGCGGCGGAGCGCACCACCGGCGAGGGGTGAATCAGACCGGTTTCGATGGATTTTTCTCCGCCAGGATCCTTCAGGTTTCCGAGGGCGACCAGGCAGTTGCGCTTGAGTCCAATGGCACCGGGCCGGCGAAGCGGTGTACCGATAAAGCGCTGTTCAAGGGCATCATCTGCGGTGGCGAGGATCTCATCCAAGTCCAACCAGGCATGCCGTGGGAGAAGATCGTCCTCCTCGGGATCGGGGGGAGTGGTGTTGTGCGGGCAGACCTCCTGGCAGACATCACAGCCAAGGATCCACCGGCCAAACTTAGAACGCAGCTCGCGCGGGGCAAGGCCTCGGGCCTCGATCGTCCAGTAGGAAATGCACCTTCGCGCGTCGAGATGCCGAGGGCCGACAAACGCTTGTGTGGGGCATCCTGTCAAACAACGGGTACATCGGCCGCAATGGTCCTTCAGAGGAGGATCGGGTTCGGTGGGTGCGTCCACAAACAGGATGGCAAGGAACATCCAAGATGTGCGTGCTGGCCAGATTTGAAGCGTGTTTTTACCCGTGAAGCCGAGCCCGGCGGCCGCCGCCCAGGGCCGCTCCAGAATCGGTGCCGTATCCACGCCTCCCCAGCTTTGAATGCCGATGACCCGAAGATCTTCGCGCAGTTTTTTGAGGCGCTTTCCGATCAGGTTGTGGTAGTCGCGGCCCCAGGCATATCGCGCGACAATTCCGGTTCGTCCGCCGGGATCGGGCGGACGGTGGTGGTGGTGCTCGATCGAAAGCGCGATCGCCGAGCGCGCAGTGGGAAGGCGAGAGCGGGGGTCGGCGCGTTCGGGAGAGCTTTGCTCCAACCAGGACATATCCGCGTGCGCGCCGGAGAGGAGCCACTGCTGGAAGGCGTCGTAATGCGGGGTCGGTCCGATCGCCGCAAAACGGATCGCGTGAAAACCCCGTTGACGAGCCAGCCGTTCAATCGTTTCACGCGCGTCGCTGGTCAACCGATCCCCCCTCGTTCATGCTACGATTCCGGCGAGGGAATGTCGATGCGCGGCCTGAAAGTGCTGATCCTTGCGAGTTTGATGGCTTGCAACGAGGAGGATGCTCCACAACCTCTTCCTGAGGTCGATCCACTCGACACCTCCGACCTCTGGGTAGACACCGATCCTCCTGCGGAAGCGGTGCTAGAGCCTACCCTCGGGTTTTCTGGTCAGGTGACGTGGTCGGTCGACTTCGATGCCAATGCGGAGGGCGCCGGTTTTGTCGATTGCAGTTACCAGCGAGAATATTCTGGCGGATTTCAGACGACTCACCAGCTTTGGTTGTGCCGAAGCTGCGATGTGATGGGCCCCGCCGATGTGCAGATGGTGGAGGGACTCAACAGTTGCTACCGGCAGATTTTCGTTGGCGCTACCCCGTCCGGTCGGGAGCTGATGGGATGGAATGCCTCCGGTACCTGGTACCGGGCCACGGATACACTCTACTCGCTTGGAAATGGTGGTAGCGCGGTCGTTACCGACGAGTCAGTCACCATTTCCAACAACTATGCTTACGAGTTTTCGGATACAAGTGGAACGACGCGGCATGCCCAATTCAACGTGGCGGGGGAGCTGGCGTTAGCCACGATCGAGGCGGATTCGCTGTCGGGGTACCGACCGCCGGTGCACTACGATTGCGGTTGGCCAACGTCGGAAGCGCCTCCTTACGAGGGCGGAACCGTGTTGACCGTGGGCGAGACGCTGCCGGATGGAGCCTTCGTCGACCCCTGTTCAGAGCCGCTTCGGCTGCACGATTTGAAGGGTCGGTGGCTGGTGATCATCTTCGCGGGACTCAACAACGGTCCAAGTCGCACCATGGCGTCCGAAACCCCTGCTTTTATCGATGATATGGCGGCAGCGGGATTTGAGGTGCTGCCGGTGACCTTTTTGGCGCATCATACGGATCAACCTCGGGAAGATGCGAGTGTTAGTGAGTTGTACGACTGGCAGTTCCTGTACGACCTCACCCACCCAGTTCTGAAGGGCCGGGGATATGGGTATTATGTCGTGGCTTCTGGAGCAGCGAACATTGCGGGCGCGGATTGGGCGTGGCCGAGTTGGGTGGTGGTGGATCCCGATTTGATGGTGGTCTCCGCGGGAGTGGGCTTTAGTTCCTGGGATCCGATTGAGGACGCGATTCTGACGGCGCCGTAAAGGGGTGCAGAAGTCGACGCGACGGGTTATCTTGGCCCGCCCGTTTGGAAGGTTGGATGTATAATCTCGGGATTGCGTTCCTCGTCGGGATGCTGGTTTATACGCCGATCGCTTTCTGGATGGGCCCGTTGTACGGCATTGCCCCTGCGGTATTGTCGTTTGGCGGTGTCCTGTTTTTCCTGGCCCGCTGGGTCGGGAAGTCGGTCGAAGGCGAACTTTCTGGCGTGGTCGCGCTTCTTCAAGACCGCAAAATCGAGGAAGCCCGCAAGCTGCTAGAAGGGGTCAAGGCGAAATGGGGCCCTTGGCAGCTCTTGATTGCCGGACAGATCGACTCGCAGATCGGCATGATCGACTACCTGCAGCTGAAGTGGGACCAGGCACTTCCAAAGCTGGAAGCGGGGCAATGGCGCAATTGGATGGCGCTCGTTGCGATCGGGTGCATCCATTGGCGCAAGGGGGATCGCGAAAAACTCTGGGAGTACTTTGAGAAAGCCGCATCGGCCTCTCCCAAAGAGGGCGCCACCTACATGGTATGGGCTACGCTGCTGCACAAAGCCGACAAGCCAGAAGCTGCGTTGAAGGCTCTTGATCTGGGTTTGAAGGAGCTGCCAGCGAACGGCACTCTCAAGGACCTTCAGTCGGCCATCGCGAACAAACGGAAGGTGGATACCAAGTCGTTTCCTCAGGCTTGGTACCAGTTTTTCCCGGAAGACATGGCCCAACAATACATGATCAAAGGCCAACGTACGCCTCCTCCCGCGCCGCCAGGCGCTGCAGCGCCAGCGGGCCCGACCAACCGAAAGATGCGTCGGAGCAAGACATAGCCGGCATCGTGCGAAACAGGAAGTTTGGGCGGATATCCTGGTGAGGCCCGCCTGGAGTGGGCGCTTTTCTTCGAAGGGGGCAGTTCGGTTTGGGTGATCGCCTTCAAGAGCCAGCGCGAACGGCGGTTGTCGCGTTTCTGGA
>SYKL01000290.1 GCA_005797785.1 Pseudomonadota bacterium
CGAAGGCGAGGTCGTCGCCGAGGTGATTGCAGGGCACAAGGTCTTTTTCGACGCCAAGACCGTTCCCGCGGTGGTGTTCACCGACCCGGAGATCGCGGTCGCCGGACTAGACGAGCCGACCGCTCGTTCAAAGGGTGAGATCAAAGTCGGAAAAGTTCCGTACGCGGCTGTTGGCCGCGCCCTGACCACCAATGATACGGACGGGTTTTTCAAGGTGGTCATCGACGCAAAGACGCATTTGATCCTCGGTGTCATGGTGGTTGGACCCCATGCTTCCGACCTCATCAGCGAAGCGGCATTGGCGATCGAAATGTCCGCCGAAGCGCTCGACGTGGGCCTCACCATTCATCCTCACCCCACGCTCGGAGAAGGGTTGATGGAAGCGGCGAAAGCCGCGCTTGGTGAAGCGGTTCACATCCTCAATCGGTAGGCGATGAATAGTAAATTCGTTTACTATTTATGGTCCGCGCCTACCCCAGCGGGCGACGCTTAGCGCTCTTCGAAGGTATCGATCTCGCCGTCGCCGCATTGGCTGTGATCGATCACGGCCACGCCGCGATTGTCGAACACCTGCGTTCCAAAGCTGTCGTAGCTTCGATAGTTGACGTCCAACATCGGCGAAGAGTCGTTGGTCGCGTCATTGTCGGCGATGAACAATCGACGACTCGCCGCGGCGCCCGATTGATAGAACCCTAGGTTGGAGATCGCCGCGTAGGTAAACCGCCCTCCTTCCATCGAAAAATCGTTGCCCGCGATCGTGCAATCCCAGCAGCCCGCAACCACCACCCCGCCCGTCGTGTAGTGGGGAGAATCCTGGATGTTTCCATCGAATTGGTTGTTCAGCACTTCCGAATATTTGGTATTGAACAAAAACACGCCAAGTCCGCCGACCATCTGGCCGTCGTCCGACACTGAAGTGATTCCCTCGATCCGATTGTCCTTGATCAACCAATACTGTCCGCCGTCAACGTTCTTAGGACGACAGCTGGCGGTGGGGCGTCCCGTGTTGGTGATCGCCTGAACGCAACCACGAAATGTATTGTCGGAAACGGTGATGTAGCTTGCCGCTCGCCCGAGCCGGGATGCGGAACTGTACACACCCACGTCCAACTTCGCACCGTCACAAGCAAAGGTGAACCCCGAGATCTCGGAATCCGAAGCCTTACCGAGGAGCGAAAATCCGACGCCCAGCCCCGAATACCGAGGTCCGGAGCGGATCACCGCCTGGTCGCCCCTGAGATCGACTGGGCGCCGAACCACGGCGCCAGCCCATTCACCAGGTCCTACCTCGATCACGGGCGCGGTGCCTCGATCGATGGCTTGCTGAATCGTCGAAAAGTCCTGTGGAACGCGGTCCACCTTCGGAGCTGCGGCCGCCAGTCCCGCCATCGCCACCAGATTCCACATGCCGCACCCCGCTCGCAGCAATATATCCGACCCGCGCGGCCCATCGAAAGAAAACCGCGGCGGGGAGGCAGCGTGTCGCGATTTATCGTGATTGAAGGCCTGGACGGCGCCGGCACCACCACGCAGACCGCGCGGCTCACCGAAACGCTTTCCAAACGCTCGCTTTCGGTACTGGCTACTCGGGAGCCAACCAATGGCCCGGTTGGTCGCATTCTTCGGTCCGTATTGCGCGGCGATGCGGACGCGCCCGCCCTCGAAACGCTGCCCTGGTTGTTCGCCGCCGATCGCGCAGATCACCTCTACCGAAGCGTACTTCCGGCATTGGCGGCGGGGACTTGGGTGATTTCCGATCGCTACTACCATTCGTCGCTCGCGTACCAGATGCTCACTCTGCCGTTTCAACAGATTCGGGACCTCAATCGCGCGTTTCGAGCGCCCGACCTCACCGTCTTTCTGGACGTCACCGTGGACGCCTGCCTCGAACGCATCAGCAACCGGCCAGAAAAGGAGATCTTCGAAGAACGGTCTCGACTGGAGGCGATCGATCTCAACTACCAAAAAGTGCTCGCCGAACTCCGATTTCAAGGTGAAAACATCGTCACCATCGACGGCCTCCAGTCGCCCGACGAGGTGGAACGCGACATTCTTGCGGCGGTCGATCGGTGACCGCGCGCTGGGTCCGATTGCCAGGGTTGTCCGACTATTCAGCGGTGCACGCTCTACAGGAGCGCCTCGTGGCCGCTCGAGCCGCGAACAAAATCTCCGATACAATCTTGTTTCTAGAGCATTCTCCGGTCATCACCCTTGGGCGAAAGCAGCAAGCTGCCGACAATGTCCTTGCCGCCGGTGATTGGCCAGTTGTTCAGGTCGAACGCGGAGGAGATGTCACCTGGCATGGCCCGGGGCAACTGGTCGCGTATCCCATCATACGATTGGAGGGAGAGCGCGCCGATCTCCGAGCTCATCTGCGAAATTTGGAGGCGGCGGTCATCGAAGTGCTCCGAAACCTGGACCTTCCGGCCGATACGGACGTCCGAAACAGCGGAGTTTGGTTGCCCGCTTCCGAAGGCCCTCCTCAAAAAATCTGCTCGGTGGGCATCGCGTGCCGCAACTGGGTGACCTGGCACGGGCTGGCACTCAACATAAACCCCGACCCTTCCGCGTTCTTTCGCATCCGACCTTGTGGATTTGGTGGCGAGGTCATGACGCGTTTGGCCGATCACCGTCCCGAAATTTCCCTCGACGCCCTGATCGAACCATTGGCGGAAGCGCTCTCCAAAACTCTGAAGGTCCAGGTCGGACCGATCGCCGTGCAAACAATTTCCGACATTGCAGATCAACTTCGGAGTTGAGTCGGTTGTGTTACCGGCAGAACCCCGTTATCAGACTATTGCAGCATGTTGTGAAACGCTGCACCAGTTCACAAGTATGCAAACTCACCGGTTCAACACCCGCGTACCTCAGCGCCCTACGGCACCCCACGGATAATGACGAATGTGCGGCATCGCGGGATATGCCCTGACAAACAACACAACGAACGAGTCCTGTGCGTTGGCCGTTCGAATGAGTCGTGCGTTACGCCACCGCGGGCCGGACGATGAAGGTTTTGTGTTTGCCGCGCCAGGACTTGCCGCCTTCCGTAGCGGTGAATCGGCAGCCGACATCGACCTTCCGGCGCTTCCCGACGCACACCCACACACGGTTGCGCTCGTTCACCGCCGGTTCTCGATTTTCGACCTCTCACGGTTAGGCCATCAACCGTTTGTGAGCGCCGACAACCGGTTCAGCGTCACGTACAATGGTGAGATCTACAATCACGAGGAACTCCGGTCGGAATTGGAAGCTCTCGGATACCGATTCCGAAGCCGCTCCGACACCGAAGTTCTGCTCTACGCTTTTCAAGCGTGGGGAGAATCCTGTTTCGAGCGATTCATTGGGTTTTGGGCCGTGGCGATCTGGGACCAGAATCGCGGCCGCGTGCTGCTCGCGCGGGATCGATTGGGCAAAGCTCCACTCTACGTGATGCAGCGGCCAGAGGGTTGGTATTTCGCCTCCGAAATCAAAGCGCTTCGTTTGGTGGGCGACCAAACCCCCACCGTCTCCGAATCGGCTGTTCGTGACTTCATTTTACACGGTTGGCGCGACGTCGGCGACTCCACTTTTTTTGAAGACATCCGGAGCTTTCCACGGGCGAGCTACGCCTGGCTCGATAGCGCGCCATTAAGCCCCACCACTTTTTGGCGGTTTCCCGAAGAGCGCCTCTCGGAACGTCAGCTTCCAGTCGATCAAGCCGCAGCCGGTCTGCGCGAAATCCTCACCAGCGCGGTGCAGCTCCGCCTGCGTGCGGATGTACCCATCGCATTCGAGCTGAGCGGCGGCATGGACTCGTCCTCTTTGATGGCGATCGCAGCGCCATTTCGTGACTCTCTCCAAGCATTCACGGTCAGCTATCCAGGTGAAAGCGACGTCAATGAAATCGGGTATGCGCGCGCCGTTGCACAGTCGCTCGGCGACAAAGTAAAACACACCGAACTTACCCCAAAGAACGACCGCTTTTTTGATGTAGCGGACGAATTCGTGGCCCACATGGATGAGCCATTCCATGCGCCAAACCTCCTCACGAACCGCGATATGTGGCAGAGTATGGCCGACACCGGCACCCGGGTAAGCATCAACGGTGCCGCTGGGGACGAGCTTTTTGCAGGTTATTCAGCGACTTTTCTCGCGCCCATGGTGAGACACTACCTCTCAGTCGGCAACTTCGGACAAGCGTCCGAACTCCTGTTTCGCCCAAAAGACCGCCCCACAGCTTCGTATCCGCACCACATCGCTTTGACCCTCGGCCGCACAATCGCCACCCCTACCCTGCGCAATTGGTACCGAAAAAGCAGCGGTATGGCGACGGAGGCCCTGAAGGTGCGCCCTGAGACCCCCACTCGGGGCCCACGCGGCCAAATTGAGGGCCTCATCCAAGACTGCATGTCCGACTGGATGATGAACTACTGGCTTCGGTCGGGCAATACCAATTTCATGGCAGTGCCCATGGAAGTGCGCTTCCCGTTCCTCGACCATCGCGTCGTGGAATATTCCATGCGGCTGCCGATTGGCTATTTAGTTCGCGACGGTTGGATGAAATGGATCCTTCGAAAGGCCGTCGACGATCTGTTGCCCGAGGAAGTCACCTGGCGTCGTCAAAAACTCGGATTTCCGTTCCCTTGGACTACTTGGGCCCGAGAAAACCGCCAACGGTTTTTTGCGATAGTAAAGGGGCTTGACTGTCCGTATCTGGTGCTACCAGAACTGGAACGAGAATATGACGGTCTCGCAGTTAGAAATCCCGCTTTACTTTGGCGCCTGATGAGCGTGGCACTCTGGTGGAAGCGCTGCATCCTCAATGAAGCGCTCGTCGGTTAGGCCCCGAGTACCCGGCGAACCGCCTCAATCGAATCGGCAGTATCCTCGGCATTCATGCGAGGGGTCAAATTCAGGCTCACTGTCTGCCGACCGACGCGCATGGCATGTGGCCATTCCTCCGGCCGCCAGCCCAAACGCTCCTGATAAACCGGGTGTTCGGGCAAGCTCAAGTAATGGACACCGACACCCACATTCTGGGCAGTCATACCCGTGAGGAATCGATCGCGCGATATTCCCGCTTCATGCTCATCGATCATGACCGTAAATAGGTGATAGGCGTGGCGGGTGTTCGGCTCCACTGGCGCTGGCAAGCCGATCGGCAAGGAAGCAAGCTCGTTCATGTATTGGTGCCAGATTTGTTCCCTACGCTGCCAACTCTCCTCCACCCGCCGCAATTGGTGGAGCCCAATCGCCGCCTGCAAATCCATCATGTTGTACTTAAAACCCACCTCGACCACTTGGTAGTGCTTGTATCCGTCATCGGAAAACCGCTTCCACGCGTCACGGCTCATCCCATGCAGGCCCAAAATGCGCACGCGATCGGCGTCCTCGGCGTTTCGGGTCAGCACCAGCCCTCCCTCGCCGGTGACCACATTCTTGGTGACGTAAAAACTAAAGCAACCAAACTCGCCGAATGTACCCGCTTTCTGGCCGTGAAATTCCGTTTCGATCGCGTGAGCACAGTCTTCGATGATTTTCAAACCGTGTTGGTTGGCCAATGCCACCAACGCATCCATTCGGCAGGACCGACCTGCAAAATGAACCGGGAGGATCGCCTTTGTGCGCGGCGTGATCCGAGCGGCCACCTGTTCGGGATCGATGTTCAGGGTGAGCGGATCAATGTCCGCCAGAACGGGCGTTCCACCGGCGTGAAGAATGGCATTCACCGTGGCACAAAACGTCATCGGGGTGGTGATCACTTCATCCCCGGGGCCAATCCCCGCCGCCAACAGGCTCAAATGGAGCGCGGCGGTTGCAGAGTTGAGGGCTGCTGCATGCCCCACTCCCCCCTGATATTTGACGAAGTCGCTTTGAAATTGAGCGACGCGAGGACCGGTGCCCACCCAGCCTGAGCGAAGACAGGCCACCACTTCGGCAATCTCCTCCTCGCCAATGAGCGGGGCTCCAAACACCATAAACCGGTCTTTGGGACGAACCGGACCTCGGTCAGACATCGGTACCCCCAATCAAACCCAACCTTTCTTGCCGATAATCACCTGACACAATCGCGTCTGTCCATGCCCGGTGGTCCAAGTACCACCGAATGGTACGCTCAAGGCCGGTCTCCAACGAGTGTTTAGCTCTCCACCCGAGATCCCGCTCCAAACGGCTGGCGTCGATGGCATACCGGAAATCGTGCCCAGGCCGATCGGCGACGAAAGTGATCAATTGGTCGTAGGTGCCATCGCTTTTCGGTTGCAGCCGATCCAACCCCGCGCAAACCGCGCGTACCATGTCGAGATTGGTGCGCTCGTTTGATCCACCGACCAACCAAGTCGTGCCGGACGTAGCAAACCGAACGATACGGTCGATCGCTTCGCAATGATCTTCCACATACAGCCAATCGCGCACGTTGGCCCCCGTTCCATAGACGGGCAAAGGCTCCCCACGCAACGCCCGCAAAAGCACCAACGGAATCAGCTTCTCCGGGACTTGGTAAGGTCCGTAGTTGTTCGAACAGTTGGAGATGGTGTACGGCAAGCCGTACGTGCGCCCCCACGCCCGCACCAAGTGGTCCGACGCCGCTTTTGATGCAGAATAAGGACTCGACGGATCATAAGGCGTGGTCTCAGAGAATCGTCCACCGTCGGCCAGTGAACCAAAAACCTCATCGGTACTGACATGGTGAAAACGCACATCTGTTCGCCCTTTCCACACTGCCCGGGCCGCCTCCAGCAACACCAGAGTGCCCTGCACATTGGTGTGAACAAACACCTTTGGACCGTCGATCGAGCGATCCACATGGCTCTCTGCCGCCAAATGGATCACGGTATCAGGTCGCCAATCAGAAAACACCTGCTCCATCGCCGTTTCATCGGCGATGTCTGCGCGAACAAACTCGTACCGCCCCCCTGACTCCAGATCTTGGGTCGACTGCCGATTGCCCGCATATGTCAGGAGATCAATATTGCATATATGCAAACCCGGATCGCTCGCCAGAAGGTGGCGCACCAGATTCGCACCGATAAAACCGCATCCTCCAGTAACAACAACCCGACGCGGAACATGTTCTGCGTTCATCATAGACCCTCATTAAGAATGTCGCGCAAATAGTCCGCATAGGTACCGCCTCCAAGCTCCGCGGCCGCTCGTCGCACCTGCTCCTCCTCAATCCAGCCGTTCCGAAAAGCGATTTCTTCCAGGCACGCCACTTGTAGACCCTGACGTTCCTGCACGGTTGCAATAAAATTAGAGGCTTCTAAGAGGCTTCTGTGCGTACCGGTATCGAACCACGCCATCCCACGCCCGAACTTTTCAACCGCCAGCGCCCCCCTCTCAAGAAAAA
>SYKL01000291.1 GCA_005797785.1 Pseudomonadota bacterium
ACTCCAAAATGCGAGCCCACCTTACCGCGGGAACCGCGGTTGAAATTGCCTTAGGGTAGAGGCACTCACTCGGCCGACAGCGGCGGCGAACAAACCGTATCAAGACGGTTGCTCGGCCTCGGCGTCCCCACGCGTGCCGCATCCTCGATGCCTTGGTCGCTCATTCCGGTCCTTGGCTGCGGGCTTCAGCCCAGCTTCCGAGTTCGACGCCTTCTTCGGCTATCCGCCCGTGCCTAGCGGGTGCAGTCGCTCGTTTTGCAGGCGAACAACCTCGGAAAGCCTTTGGATCAGCGCCCAGGAGAGCCGGCTGTTTAGTCCGTCGTCTTGACGTAACACCTGCTCAAACCGGTGCTTTGGGATGGCGATCAGGCGACAATCGCGGGTGGCGAGGGCGGAGGCGCTGCGGACGGGTGCGTCGATCAGGGCCATTTCACCAAAGGAATCTCCCGGGCGGAGTGTGGCAAGGTGGTGGCCGCCCCGGGTAATCAGCACCTCACCCTCCACGAGCGAGTACATTTCGGTACCGGGGTAGCCCTCGCGAAAAAGGAGCTTTCCTGCGCGCGCCTCCTGCCAAACCGCGATCGCCGACAACAGTCGGAGTTCGCGGGAAGTGCAGGTCTCAAACAGGCGAACCGAGCGCATTTCGTCAAGCTGCAATGGAGTGATGGTGGGCACGACGGAGGCTTGGGCGTTCGCAAGCACCATGACCCCAGTGATGTTGTCCACTCCGCCGCGGTGTCGGGCAAGTTCAACCAGGGCTTCCACCTGTTCTGCGCCCCCCGGCGAGGCGAATGCCGCCACTTCCGGCGCGGAGATGTAGCGGGTGACACCGTCGGAACACAGAAACAGCCGATCTCCGGGCTCGAAAGGGAGTATATGGGTGTCGAGCCGCAAAGACGGAAGGCCGCCCACCGAGCGGGTCAACATGTTGCGTTCTGCGCTTCGATCGGCTTGATCCTGCGTCATCATGCCGCGTCGCACCTTCTCTTGGGCGACCGTGTGGTCTTCGGTGACCGCGGACGCTTTGCCGTCCCGGATCAAATATGTACGCGCGTCGCCAACGTGAGCGACAAAAGCAACATTTCCTAAGACGACCACCGCGTCGAGGGTGCACCCCATGCCGAGACCGCGCGAAAGTGCCAATCCGGCGCGAAAAACTTCGGTATTGGCGAGCTGGACCGCTTCGCGAAGCCGCTCCTCGACTTTTTGACGGCGCAGGAGGGTGGGTTCGGTGCGGAAATGTTCTAGATCGATGGATGTGCGAAGAAGATGCTCGCGAACCGTGCGGCAGGCCAGAGTACCGGCGATGTCGCCGCGGAATTGTCCGCCGATGCCGTCCGCCACCACGGCCAAGCCCAGCGCGGGATCAACGAGGTAGTTGTCCTCGTTTCGGGCGCGTACGCAGCCGATGTCGGTCGCTCCCCAAAAATCGAGGTGCATGGGTTTCCTGCGGTGGCTGGGGGCATTATCGCATTTACAACTGGCCGTCCCGTCTGAGGTGCC
Source organism: Pseudomonadota bacterium (assembly GCA_005797785.1). Taxonomy (GTDB): domain Bacteria; phylum Myxococcota_A; class UBA796; order UBA796; genus SYKL01. The sequence continues at coordinate 1,504 of SYKL01000291.1, forward strand.
ATGTGTGGTGGGCGTGGGTTTGGATAGCGGGGTGCACGGCGCCGGATCCGCAGTGGTGGACGATCCGCATCGACGGTGAATTGATCGGCCGTGAACGCTGGACCCAACACGCGGGGGAAACGGAGCGTTGGACGCAATTGTCCGATGTCGAATGGGTCGAACGTTGGGCCGAGGATGAGGCCGGCCATGTGATTTGGAGGGAACGCGACGGTCGACGGCAACCCGTATCCGAAGGCGTTCGTTGGGAACGCGCTTGGGTGGATTGTGCGCCGAGTCAGCGGGTCTCGGAGGGAGGTGAATCGCGGGTGGTGACTTGTCGCTCGGAGGGGGATCTCCGCCATTGGAAATCCGAACAAACGGAGGGAGAAGTTCGCCTTTCCGGTGGTGCCGTGGTGTGGACCCGGACCGATGGGGTGGAACGGGAGAGGGTGGACGTGGAACCTCCGCGAGAGTCGCTTCAGGGTTGGTCCTTGCCGGCCGGCCTGTGGCCGATGGCGCGCGCCGCGCGAACCGGAGAATTTGTGGCCGCCGATCTTCCGGAAACCCCGTTTCAAAAGGCGGTGGACGGCGTCTGGGTGGTGAGCCATCCGTTGGACTTGGAGGTTTCGCACGGCGATCGGGCAAAAATTCAAGGTTGGGTGAAGGATTTGGGTGAGGGGGATTGCCAAGCGTTGGCGGCGCGGGTGGCGGCTCGCGCTCAGGACGACGGCGTGAATGCCAAGGTTCGAACTGGTCTTGCGCTGGTTGGCGATGCCTTTGTGCCTCACGCGTGGGTGTGGGTCGAGTTGGGTGGAAAGTGGGTTCCTGTCGATCCCGGCCTCAATCGGGGCATCGCCGACGCTGCGCGAGTCGACATCGGGGAAAGGTCGCCATCCGACAGTCTTGTGGCTTTGAGGCGGCTGCGTCGCGAAGGTGTGACGGTTCGTGAACTGCGTTGAACCGCCGCGTGCGATAGGATGCGGATGGAGGAAGGGATGCGCACCGTCGCTTGGCTGATCGCCTGGGGCTGCGTCGGGGGAGTTTCTACGCCATTGCTGGCGTTGGACGGGCCTGATCGTGTGCGCGTTCAGAGCCTTGGTCCTGTCGATGGCCCTACGCCCGTTCTTCCCGGTGGCGAGTCGGTTTCCGACGTCGTTTGGACCGTGACGCCGGATACGGTGGCGCAACTGGGCGAAGGGGGCGTGATCGAAGCGATTGGCCCGGGCGAAGCCGTGATTCGAGGCGATTGGCAGGGCCAGTCCGTTTCTTGGATTCTGGTGGTGGAACCTGCAATCTTGCTCGTGTTTCGCGAGGCACCAGCCCACCTTACGGCGGGCCAGACCGCCACTTTGAATGTGGAAGGGCGCCTCGACGAAAAGGTGGTCGATACGGGGATGTTGAAGTGGTCGACGTCGGATTCGGCGATCGCGGTGGTCGACGAGCTCGGGGTTCTCACCGCGGTCGCTCCCGGAATGGTGTACGTCAGTGCGGCCTCTTCGACGGGCGAGGCGATGTTGGAGCTGACGGTTTCAGCGCCTTAACGACCTTTGTGGCGTTCCACCTCGTCTCGTCGCCGCTCCAGTTCCGCTTCGTCAATTTCGCCGCGAGAAAACTGGTCGATGGCGTTGTGTAGCGCCAGCAGCGCGGCACCCAGGCGTTGGCGTTCATGAACCAGCGAGTTCAGTGTGCGATCCAGTGCGGCAGCCAGCGGTTGTCCAGGCCAGGGGACCGAGGAATTAGCCACGTCAGAGGCTGTGATCCGCGGGCGCGTTTGGCCACGGGTCTGCGGCAGTTGCTCGCGCCAACCGGACGAGCGCAACGCCGACCATAGGAAGTACCTTAGTTCTTTGGGACGAACAAGGATCCACTCGGTGCTTCCGCAGAGAGGAAGGGTACTTTGGGGAGCGAGACCCACCGTGCCGAGGTCCGGCCGGAGCCTCGAAACCAGGATGTCGTCGGACGAAAGCTTTGTTTTTACGCCGACCACCGCTCGCCCTTCGGCCGTTTTGGCTCTTAGGATTTCGCCAGTATCGGCGTGGACGTCGGCGAGATCGACCGTTCCCACCGAAAGTGTGGGCTCTTGCCCTGGTCGAAAGCGCGGGCGGGCAACGTCGGCGAGCTCGGCGAGCGGCTTGCCGGAACGGGCGGTTCTCGCGGGGCTCCAGGATTCCGGAGGAAGTGGCTCCCAACGCTCCGAATGGAGCAACGCCGGAAAATCGCTTCCCGGCAATGCGTGAAACCGCTTTCGACGCACATCCCAGCCGGGATTCCGAATCTCTCCCCAAAGCGTTGTTTTCGGTGGGCCCTTTCTCAGCATCAGAACCGCTGCTCGGCCTGCGGCTCCCCCAAACGAGCGAAAAATGCCCTCGGGAAGGGCGATGATCCGATCGAGGGCGAGGCGCCGTCGGAGGTTGGTCCTCAGCGTCGAAGCTGCGGGATTAGCGAGGAAGGACCAGGGAAGGATCACTGCTGCGCGTCCGTTGGGAACCAGCCAGTCCGGGAGCCGCTCAACAAACAGGTGGTCCGACAACCGTCGCGATCGACGTGATACGCCATCTTTCGTAGGTGGTACATCAATTTCCACCGAAAATGGTGGATTTGCAAGTACCACCTCGACGGGATCTGGAACTGCTCCAAAAAAGTCGGCGCAGGTGATTTTTCCGGGGACGTTGGCGATCCGTAGGTTTAGCCGCGCCAGACTGGCCAACAGTGGATCGAGTTCGATCCCGGAGATCTGCGCCCCGCGCTGGGCGGCTCCTACGAGGAACCCGCCACTCCCGCAGGTGGGGTCGAGAACCCGCTCCCCTGGCTGCACCTGGAGCAGATCAAGCAGAAACGCTATCAATGGTGGTGGCGTGAAATACTGGCCCCGTTTGGCTTTGAACAGGTCGGGAAAAAAGCGTTCGTACGCGAGCCCTACGAAATCGGGGTCGCGATCCGCAAAGCCCGAGATCGCCGCCAGCGCGGGGTGAACCTCCACCGGATCCCCTAGCCGGGCCTCGAATGCAGCGACCAATGCGGCGAACGCTTGAGCTCCCGTCAAACCCGCTGCACGGAGTCGATCCTCGACTTCTCGAAGAAGGGACTCTGAATCCGATTTTAACGCACCCACGCCTGAGCCTCGCCGTCCTCCCAGCGGGCGGTGAGCGCGGTGCCGGAGGCATCGAGCGGGATTCGAATGACGGAAAGCGCGAGCCAGCCGTTGGGTCCGTCGATGGGGCTGGTGACCACGCCGACCTTCTCACCGGAGGCATCAAACAACGCGCATTCTGACGGAACCGGCCCCGAGAGGGACAGCCGGACCAAGCGGCGCCGAATCTGCCCCATCACGTCGAGGCGGTGAATGATTTCCTGGCCGACATAGCAACCTTTTTCGAAATGGCAAACCTCGTCGCGAAGGCCTAGCTCGTGGATCAACATTCGGCTGGGCATGTCCACCGGCCACCGAACTTTTCCAGCGTCGACCCTGCCGTATTCCAATTCTGAAAATGGACTGAATGTGAGATCCGTGGGCGATCGCAGCCACACATCGAATCCGCCTCCGGCGGTGCGGTTGCGGCGAAACACCCAACCGTCGCCGTGTTCCACCGCTCCATCGGAGGGCACCGGCCAACCCCGGGCGGCGAGCACCTCGGCGGCGCCTTCTCCCTGAATCGTGAGCATCTGCCCAGGTTCGACCTGGAGTTCGACGTCGTCGAACACAATGAACTTCTCGTAACGGGTTTCAAACTCTTGAGCGGAAACCCCTTCCAACGCGACCAACACTTGATTTTCGGCGATCAAATACAGGTCCATCAGCCCAAGCAACTTCCCCTTAGCGTCGCACATCGCCGAGCGTTGTCCGCCTCCAACCTGCAGATCCCGCACATTGTTCGTGAACATCCCATTGCAGAACCGGCGCACGTCGGCTCCGGTGAGGCGCAACAGCGGGATGTCAGGGAGAGAAACGGCGATCATGGGGGGACCGAGGTCGGAAGCGGGGCGGGAAGGATAAAAAACCAAAAACCGGCCCGGAGCAGCGCTCGTAGGCCGTGAGACCTAGGAGCAAAGTGAGGACCGGAGGGAAGCTGGGCTTAAGCCCGCGACCGAGGACCGGAACGAGCGACAACGGTATCATGGCCTACGGGCGCTGATCCGCTAGGGTTCTTCGTCGTCGTCGAAGGCAATAATCGTCTGACCCGAACTCCTCACCGGCGGCTTGATCGGCGCCGTGGGAGGGTCCTCGGAAGGCACCGGAGGAGGCGCGGGTGGCTTCGGACGCGGCGGGGCTGGTGGCGCTGCCACAGGGGCGCCGCCGACCGCTGGTGGCGGTGGTGCGATCACGGTGTTGGCTTCGTCTTCGGCGACCGGGGGCGGCCGCGGAGGGGCGGCCGGCGGCTTGGGAGGCTCAGCGGCTTTCACGGGCGCTTTCGGGGGCTCGGGCGTCTTCGAGCGGGGCGGTTCGGGGGCCTTGGTGGCGGCCGGATCGGGCGATTTTCCACGTCGGAGGAACAGGACCACCCCGACGATCACCACCAACAAGAACGTTAGGCAGCACAGCGAGCTGCAGACCAACGAGCCAATGTATTCGATACCCATGCCCATCCCATTCGACCCTGTGGTTTTACGCGATACCGAGCCCAAAGGCAAGCTGCGGGGGAAGCCTTCGGTACGTAGTAAAGTACCTTACGATTTCTTCGTCATAAATTGCGCTTGGGATTGGTCAGTTTTTCTACGGCCTCGCTCGCGCGGGCGACGTCGGGGTGGCCTTCGGGACCCATTGCGGCCCGCCTTAGTGTGGCCAAAGCCTCCTCTTTTCGACCAGAAACCCGCAACAACGTGCCTAAGTTGTACAACGCCGTCGGATCGTCCGGTCGTCGACGAAGGGCTTCGCGGTATTTTGCTTCTGCCTGTTCCAATTCGCCATCGAGGTACAGCGCGAGGCCTTCTTGGACGAGCTCGTCCG
>SYKL01000292.1 GCA_005797785.1 Pseudomonadota bacterium
GCGTCTTCGCCCTCTGCCGCACCCCTCGCCGTTAAACGCCACCTGGACACCTCTGTTCCCTGGCCTGCTCGAAAAGTGCCTCCACACACTCAACTTTTCCTTGAATACCTGGAAGTTGGAGTCTCCATGATCGTCTGGTTGGCCAGTCTGGCCTGGGCTCAAGAAGGCTGCGAAAAGGTTGGTCTCAGCGACGTTACCGACATTGAAGCGCCCGCCATTCTCGTCTTGGGCGAGCGCCACGGCACCCAACCCGATTTGTCGCGCGCCCGCAAGATCATCCGTTCCCTGCGGGCGGAGGCGCATGTCACCGTTGCGTTGGAAGCGGTGCACGAGAAATTTTCCCCTGTACTAAAGGACTTTTCCGAGAGCCGAATCGCCACCGAAGCCCTGGAGACCGAGCTCGACTGGACGAACTCCTGGGGTTTCCCGTATCAACCCTACGAGAGCATCCTCACCGCCGCGGTTTATGGGGACACCATCGTGGCGGCAGGGCCCAACCCAGGTCCTCCGCCGAAAGATGCGGCCTTTCCTGTGCCATCCGGGTACTTTTCGGTGCTCAGCACCGCGATGGCCGGGCATGAGGTGCCGCCGGAGATGCAGAAGGACTTTGTGCGTTCCGTCGCCTGGCGAGATTGGAAGATCGCCGACAATGCTCTCGCGGGGTGGGACCAAACGGGATACTTAGTGGTGCTCGCAAGCCGGGTCCACGTCGAAGGCGGCAAGGGGATCGGTTGGCAGTTGCAGCAGCGCACCCAGGTTCCCGTTCGATCCGTCGTTTTAGCGTGGGCCAACTCGCCATGTTTCGCCGGTGACTGGGTTTGGGCGCCTACGATCGCCGGATAACCTCGTACGGATCGAGGTCGAGCGTGCGAGCGTGCACGACGATCGCGTCCCATCGTGCGGGCCAGAGACTTGCCAAGTCGTAGTCTCTACCCTTGTTCAGGGCTCGAATGAGGACACGGCGGGCTTCGATCACATCGCCCGCCGCTTCATGCGCCCGCGCCAAATCCGCGAGTGTCAACGCAACGACATCGCCACAGTCTTCATTGTCCCCCGCATCTTGCAGGCAGGTTTCCAGCCATTCGAACGCCGCAGGCCAATCCTCAGCACGGCAACTAAGCGATCCAATCGCCCACGACGCCATAATGCGCTCACGAACCGGAGAGTCCAGCGCCTGAAGAGCATCCCATGCCGCATGCCAGGCCGCGATCGCCGCATCAAAGCGTTCCTCCGCCTCCAATGCAAAGGCCAGCCCACGGGCAACGGGTCCAACCTCGGCAGGGCAGTGCTCTTGCGCAAAATGAAGCGCCCTTTCCAACCAGTCAATACGCGAATCGGGCTGAGCGTCCGCCAGCAATCGCGCCGCATCGATCAACGCCACCCACTCTTGCTGATCTTCCGCGTCAGAAAAGTAGAGTTTCAACTCTTCTATGGAGGCTTCGCCCAAAGCGCCCAACACCCGAACGCGCGCCGCCCGCCAACGAAGCCGCGCTTCGCCAGACGCCAAAGGCAACCGACTCCGCGCAAGTTCTAAGGAAGTAAAGGCCGTTTCCACATCCTGCTGCGCCAGCAGGCATCGGCTCAACATGGAACGCGCCACCACTTCGACGCTCGGATCTGAGCGCTCTTGGGCCCGCTCTACCAGACCTTCGAACGCATTTCGCGCTGCCGGCCATCGAGCGATGCGAAACAGCTCATCTGCCGCTGAGAGTTCGCGCCCCAGCGTCGTGATTAGGCCGCCCATACAAGAACCCCCGGCACACTGGCCAGGGGCATTGTATCCACAAAAGGACGTTCGGCCTAGAGCGCCGCTCAGAACACCGAACTGGCCTACTTCAAAACCGGTGCGGGGAGGCCGCGAGCCTTCGCCACATCTTCCGGCAGGCAGTTGCCAAAGGCATTGCCCCAACTGTTTCGCGCGTAAGTAATTACTGCGGCGATCTCTTCGTCGGGCAGGTTGCCCTGCGCGGGCATCGCACCGTTGAACTTCTCTCCGTTCACCGTGATCTCCCCGGACAATCCGTGCACCACCAGACCCGCATGGTGGACGCAATCGCCCATCAAATCCTTCTGGCCAACCAGCGGAGGAAAGGCGCCAGGAACGCCCATACCGGTCTCTTGATGACAACTGGAGCAAGCAACCCCACCGGTGCCACCCGTCTTGTAGACCTCCTCACCACGCTTCATCAGCCACGCGACCCGTTCGGCTTCTGGCATGGCTGCCAAGTCGACCTTGGCCTCCGGCTTCGGCTCCTCTTTTGGTGCTTCCACCACCGGTTCGGCGGTCTCGACCGGCTTCGTTTCCGCAGGCTCTCCACCAGCACAACCCACGAGCAACGCCAAAAGAGCAAGTGCATTCCGATTTCGCATGGCGCGTACCTCCCCTGTCGTTTTACCAATAGGGAGGCCAATACACCATACACCGCAACCCCGTGGGGCAGCCCTCGCGCCAATCCCCGCATTGAAAGCGGCGGGGTCATCTCCTGGAGTTCCAAATGATACTCATCGGTCTCCTGTGGGCTGGCTGCGACAGTGGTCCCGGCGGTCGTGTGGTCACCGAACCGCTGGAGGACTGGATCGGAAAGGGCTACGCCATTCGGGTGCCCGCACACGCCACGGTCCGCCCTGAACTGGAGCGGCTGCGCGTGGACGCGGCCGACGGTTCGCGCTGGTTCGACATTGCTTGGGTCACCACCGACGATCCCCAGGTCGTGGTGAACCAGTGGGTCAACGTCAGTTGCGAGGGAATGCGCTGGGACAAACCCGCCATTCTATCGGATCACCAGACCTCAACCGGAGGCCTGTGCACCATGGGCAGGAAGGACTACTGGGCGATTGCCTCGGTCGAGTCGTTCGGTTCGAAGACCCTGGTCACGTGCTACCTGGCGGATACCGACCGTTTGACTTTGGAGGACGCCTGGATCGACTTCAGTAGAACGGCGTTGAGCCTCAAAGCAGGCACCCAACCCCGGCCTTCCTCCACAGTGCCCGACATGCAGAAACGGGTTCGAGAAGTGGGGACCGATCGCCAACTCAGTGGCATTGCCGTCCCTGGAGGCGGCATTCTTTCGGCGCAAATCAGTTCGGCGCTGGCGACCGAGTGGCAGACCCGGCCGGAGTCGGATTTTCCTGCGGAGTTTTCGCCGTGAAGTGCGCGCGAATCTCGGGGTAGGACAATAGAAACAGTAGGATCAACACCGGCAATAGGTTTCCGGTGCAGAGCAGCGGCACCAACAGCAACGTACCAAGCCAAAACGCCCAGTTCTGACGTTTCAACGACCCAACAGCAGCAACGCCGCACAGCACCGCCAGCGCTGCCGCCAAGACGAAACCCAAGCCGGCGCCTGCAAAGTGCAGAATCGTCTGTATCCAACCCCAGTTCGAGCCGTCCAATTCAAGCCAGGCCATGCTCCAGGGCGCCCCAAACGCCGCACACCCGCAACCAGAAATCCCTCCAAATAGGAGGGCTCCACTCCAGATTCGAACGCCAGACGCTTCAGTCACCGCTCACCAAAAGAAACGCCCGCTGGCAGCGGGCGTGGGTACAACGAAAAGGCCCCATCGCGCAAAACGCGCTTCAGGAACCAGCAATCGTCATCCGGCGAGCAAGCTCTCCAGCTTGGCATCGTCGAGGCGAGCGGGGTGGCCACGCCAAATGACCTTGCCATTCTTCACAACCGCGGCCGCAGGAATGCCCTGAACCCCGAAACGGTTGGACATGGAAGCGTCCTTTTCCTTGCCCACTGGGAAGGTCAACTTGTGTTCTTTGATAAACTCGGTGACTTTCTCGTCGGTCGAAGACTTGTTGACCTTGGTAAAGGCAACCACATTCAGGCCTTTCGACTTGAACTTGGTGTAGGTCTCTTCCAACTTCGGCACTTCGCGTTGGCAGTGTGGACACCAGGTTTCCCAGAACACCAACAAGGTGATTTTGCCGTCAGTAAAGTTACCGTTGCCCTGGAACCACTTGTCGACTTCCGGTGCGCCAGCATCGACGCCAAACACTTCCAGCTCGGCCTTTAGACGACCGGCACGCTTGAAGGTCTTGGTGTTGCCAAATTTAGCTTCCATCTCGCCCAATTTGGCCTTGGCCTCGTCGGCCTTTCCGGCGTCAACCGCCGCTTGCGCCGCCTGGAGCAACTCCCCTGCAGCCTTTTCATCCGCTTCCGAAGCGGCCGGACCTGCAGCAGCGGGACCTGCCGGGCGCTTCTCCAACTCTTCCACCTTCTTTTCGAGATCGGCGATCCGCTGCTCAACCGCTGGATCGGTGCACGCTGTAAGGGCCAGCAAACCCATCATTCCCGCTTGACTCAAGATGCGACGCACGTATCCTCCAACCTAAATACAGCACGGCCATATTCAAAACGGTCGCGCGCCGCCAGCACCACCACGTCATGAATCGTCGCAATGCGCGAGGGGGTGGGTTCGGATACAACCGGTGGACGTCAAGAGGAATCGATGGATCGGGTGTCAAGCGTCGTGCGAATAGTAGCTGGCACCTTGGCTATGACCATTTACGTCGTGATCTGGTTCGCAATCTGCATTCCCCTGTTGCCCTCACGAACCCTTCGTATCAAAGCCTGCAATTACTTTGGGAAGGTGGCCGGTTCAAGCATGATGATGCTCTCGGGTTGCCACCTCACGTTTGCGGGGATGGAGCACCTAAATCCCAGTCGACCCGCACTGTACATCTCCAATCACACGTCGATCTTTGATCTTTTCCTGGGAATGTGGCTTGCACCCATCGGTACGGTGGGTATCGCCAAAAAGCAGGTAGTCTGGTACCCTTTGCTGGGCCAGCTGTACCTTCTTTCCGGGCATCTGCTGATCGACCGCGGAAACACTTCCAGAGCCGTGAAGTCACTTATTCGACTCGGAAACTTGGTGTACAAGAACCGACTCTCGATTTGGATGTGGCCCGAGGGCACCCGCTCCCGAACCGGACGGCTCCTCCCGTTTAAAAAGGGGATCGTTCATCTCGCACTACAAACGAAACTTCCCATTGTTCCTGTTATAGTTTCCGGCGCACACCGCGCTTGGGAGAAAAACACCCTGCTCGTCCGCGCCGTGCCAATCCAAGTGCACGCGCTCCCGGCCGTGGAAACCACGCATTGGACCTTGGCTGGCGTCGAGGAGCACCTCGCGGAGCTCCACCGAATTTTTCAGGAAGCACTGCCCGGCGAACAAAAGTCGGCGACGGTCTGACACTCCGTGGGCCGCGTTGCGAGCGGGTTTCCACGACCAAGAACTGCCGAGACGTATGTCGAAGGCCGGACGACCGAGGAGGAACGCGCGCAGTGGCGGACCGAGGCGCGCAGTAGGCCATGACCTGATCAGCGCTCTAGTAGCCCGACCCGGTTCCCACCACGACATAGACGCCCGGATTGATGCGACCGTCCATCCAGCGAACTTTAGGTTCTACCGTCACAAACAAACGACGTAGCACCCGACTGAACGGTTTTGACCAACCGATCCTAACCGCCGCGCTCGGAGCTACTCCGGGCGTCCATTCTTGTTTGGTGAGCGCCATATGAGAATGCGCCAAAATCGCCGGACCTAACGAGGCGCCCAGCGCCAATCCCTTGGGGTGGACGTAGTCCCAGGTCGCCGAAGGTTCGATTGCGAGAGTGAAATACTCCGGCAGTGGACCTTCCACGCTGACGCTGAAACCGACACCCAAGCGATGATTCCTAAGCTCACCAAGGTGTTTGCCCCACCCCGCCCGAAACCCAAACCCGATCCACGGCGTCACCTGATCGCGAAAATGGGTGATCTCCGTAAAGCCAATCGCCGCAGCCAAATCCCAACTTGCGCGAGGGGGCATGTTTTCCAACAACTGCCACAAATCCTCGGTCGCCTCGGGCTTATCCGACGGCGCCGGAACCGTCGGCTCAGCGGCGAGCGCTACCCCCAACCATGCTCCGTACAGACCCACCATCACCCCTCCGTCGCTGTTCTTAGCACACGCCCGGCAACGAGCTCGGTGCGCTTCGGTCTCGAATTGTTGACGCCGCTCACGGTGGATCCGCGTCGGGGTACACGTACCCATTGTCGTATAACCAGCCGACCCACGCCGCTTTCCAAAAGCGATAGGACACAATCGCCGCGGCGCAGGCCACAAACGCCAAAGCTACCTCAGCATGCGGAAAATATAGATTACCACCTATCAATAGGACGCCGCCAACGATGCCTACGACGCCGCCCACCCCGTAACTTCCGACCGTCGGGCCGACCCATGCGCCGGGCTGACGCGAAAACCGGGCACCGCAATCCGCACATGCTTCGCGCAGTCCAAACCAACTTTCAAACAACGCACCGCGCTGACAATACGGGCATCGGTTGCCCATGACCGTGATCCACATGCTGCCCACGATCCCTCCCTTTTTACCGTCACCCGTTCGTCAGAACATCTCTCACCGCAGACATTTCCGCTCGAAAAGCCTCTTTCAGCTCCTCCCCTCCGTCGACACGGCGCCGGACTCGCGCCGCAAGGAGCAAGTGGGTCAGACCTTCGGCGGCTTCGTCAGCCTCCAGTTCGAAGGGTGGCACACCTTCCTCCGACACCACTTCGATCGCGGCCTCCAATTCCGCTAACGTACGCTCGGTGGCGAGCCGACGCACCGCGGTCGGCTTCATGGCGTTGCTCCAAAATTCCCCTCGATAAACGCCCGGAATGCGGGTTCGTCCGAGGTCGAAAATCCCTCAACGAACTGACCACTCTTATAGACCGCGAAGTAGGGCAGGTTGTCGATGGTCACCGTCTTTCTGGCGACCGGGGCCTTTTCCCCGTCGACCATAAAGAAGCGGACGTGGGGATAGTCCTCCGAAATTCGCTTAAACTTGGGCTTGAACATGATGCATGGACCACACCAACCCGCGTAAAAATCCACTACCGCATTGGCGGCGCTCGGTAATTCGCTTTGAAAGGTCGAGTCATCGAGAACAGTAACGGCCATGGGTATCTCCCACGCCGAATGTAACCCCACCCACCCGCGTGCACTATTGTCTAAAATGCTGGGATTGCCCTCACCAGCAATCTACCTATTTTGTGCAAGTTCCGGACTCGGACCGCTCGCCGAAAGTAGACCAGCTTTCGCTGCCGCCTTCACCGGCAACTACCTCGTCCTCTACCTTTCCAAACAGCCGTCGGTCCAACAAATGGCTCGGGACTACCTTCGACAACGCCGAAAACACATTGTGTTTCACATGAGGATTCTCGGCGTGAAGATCGTCCAACAGGCGGCCGACCCTCTTGCGATGCAGGTTTTCTTGTGATCCGCACAGATCGCAAGGAATGATCGGAAACTGTTTCTCCGCCGAAAAAGCAATCAAGTCCGTCTCTTCACAGTAAATGAGCGGGCGAATCACCGTGTTTCTACCATCGTCCGACCGCAACTTCGCCGGCATCGCCTTCAATGAACCCGCGTACAATAAGTTCAGCATCAACGTCGCAATGACATCGTCGCGATGGTGACCGAGCGCAATTTTGTTGCACCCCATCTCCACTGCTGCATTGTACAAAATGCCCCTGCGTAGTCGGGAGCATAACGAACAAAATGTCTTCCCAACCGGGATTTTGTCGAGAACGATCGAATAGGTATCCTGCTTCAGCATCCTGTACTCGTACCCTTCACGTTCGAGGTAGGAGCGTAACATTTCTGCCGGGAAACCCGGATGGCCCTGGTCTAGGTTTACCGCCACCAACGAGAACGGAAACGGGGCTTTGCGCTGAACCTCTCGCAGCAGGTACAGCATTGAATAGCTGTCCTTTCCGCCGGAGACGCCAACCATGATCCGGTCGTTCGGCTCGATAAGTCCAAAATCGATGCTCGCTTTGCCGACAAGGCCAACGAGTTGTTTTTCGAGCTTGCTCATCGGTGCCCCCGGACGCGCCCCTTAATTCGATCCTCGGCCCCGCGCCGTCCACAGCCTCGGCGCCGCCAAGGGGCGCCCACAAAGCGGCGAGGCACAGGGTCCTGATGCCAATGCTGGCACGCCTGTCTCTTTCATGTACGCTGTCCACTGCATGCGCAAAACGCTTCTCACTGCCGCTGTATTTTGGCTCACCGCGGGTGAATATGCCGTTGCGTGCGACACTCCTACTTATGCTACCGACATCCAGGACGCGCTGCGGTCCGCCGAAGCCCACTTTTCGGTGTTTGAGATTCCGGAATTTGAGTCCGAGTTAGACCGGGCGTTCGCAGGGGTCGAATGCCTCAAAGAGCCCATCGAGATCCACTTGGCTGCCGAGCTACATCGTTTCGGTGGGATTCGCGCCTTTGGAGAGGACGATCTGGACTTGGCACGGCGCTCGTTCGCAGCGGCGCGCGCGCTTGAACCCGCTTACAACTTCCCTTCAACTCTGTTCCCCAAGGACCACCCGATCCTCGTGGAATACTCCGCGCTCAACCCTGTCGACGCCTCTGAGCCCGTTCCGCGCCTGGCAGATGGTCGGTTTACCTTGGATGGATCGCCGTCCAGCACCCGACCAATCGACCGACCTGCCGTTGTACAGTGGATCGGCGCCGATGGCGGTATTCGTGTTTCGAAGTATGTTCTTCCTGGCTCTCCTTTGCCGGAGGCACCTCGGTACACAGGCGTCACCGTCGAACCCAAACGCGATCCAGTAGTGGACGCCCCACCCATCGCGAAGCGAAACCAAAAGCGGCGTTGGATCGCCGTTGCGAGTTCCGGGGCCCTCCTGGCGACCGCCGGGTTGACCTATGGCGCCGCATTGCTCAACAAACAAGGTTTCAATAAAGTAGACGCCGACTTGTATGAACCCGATAATTTTAAACAATATAAGGATGAACTCACCAAGTATCAGCGTCGCGCGAACGCGTTGACTGTGGTTTCTTTGGTGACCGGAGTTGGCGCGGTCGGCGTGGGGGTCACGGCCGTATTTGTGGCGGAGTTTTAGTGCTTTCGCCAGGCACCACCATCGATCGTTACGTCATTCAAGACGTTCTCGGCGAAGGCGGAATGGCGATCGTGTATCGCGTGCGCCATGGCACCTTGGGCACGATCCATGCGCTCAAAGTCCTGACTTCTGGGAGCAGCACTCTTCGAGAGCGCACAATACAAGAGGGCAAACTCCAGGCACACGTTCGACACCCCAATATCGTCGCCGTCACCGATGTTCTTGACGCTCGAGGTATGCCAGGCTTGTTGATGGAGTACGTCGCCGGCCCTTCGCTTGAGCAATTACTTGCGAAAACCAGTCTTTCTCTGGACGAAGCGCTCGGCATTTTCGGCGGCATCCTGGACGGCGTCGCCTATGCTCATCAAAATGGCTTGGTTCATCGCGACCTAAAGCCCGGTAATGTGCTGCTTGCCGTCGAAAATGGCTTGATTGTGCCGAAAGTGACCGACTTCGGTCTCGCAAAAAGCCGCGGTGAAGGCGGTATGCGTAAAACCCGTACCGGCACAACCATGGGGACGCCCGCCTACATGTCACCGGAGCAGATCCGTGACGCTAGTTCGGTCGACCACCGGGCGGACATCTATTCGCTCGGATGCCTGTTTTACGAGCTGGTCTGCGGCGTCCCGCCGTATGACGGCGCGGACCTGATGGAGATCTTCTCCCAAATCGCAAGCGGAAGCTACATTCCTCCGGAGAAGCTAAACCCTCAGATTCCCACCGCTTTGTGCGATGCCATCAAAGAGGCGCTTCAACCCGATCCCCGACGCCGTACCGCCGATTGCGCAACATTTCGTTCCCGCTTGGGGGCGCTCACACAGGGTCGGGCCTTGTCGGTGGCGGCCGGGGCAGGCGCGATGGTCGCCGATCTGTCCGAACAGCGACGATCCACCCCTTCCTACCCCACTCAGTCGCCGACACCCACCTGGTCCGACTCCCTCGTCGAACCTCCCGCATCCAGTACTCCCAAGAGCGGACCTTCGAAACATAGCTATCGCCCCTGGCGTCTAGGGCTTGCGCTCGCAGTTCCCGCTCTTGGGGCTCTCGCTCTGTCCGTGTTCGTCGCTGTGGTCGGCATCGGTTGGGCGATGAAGTCCTCGATGTCAGAAGCCACCGGCGAACCCCTGGCACAAACTCCATTGACACCCAAGGAACTCCCGCCGCCTGTGGATCCGACACAAGTGCCTCTTTCCCCCGAAAAGCGCTTGGATCCCAAACAACAGCCCATTCCAGTCGCGCATCCTCCTTCCGCTGAAAACATTCCCGACGAACTAATTCCAATAAAGGCAGAGAAACGGCCTCCGGAGCAAGCTCCCCCTCCCGATCCACCGCCAGAGGAGCCCGCCCGAACTGGCTCGTTTTCCGTCGAGACTGCCAGCATCGACGCCAGCGTCGTTCGACAGGGCAAGAGTTATAGTGCTGGCGAGCCCATTCCCGTCGGCGTCGCTGAAATCTGGGTCGGCGACCGTAAATACGGTCACGTCACGATTCGGGCCGGCGAAAACGCGATCATCAGCTGCGATCTCAAGTATCGCCAAGCCTGCGGCCAAAAATAACGCGCGCGCCGATCAGCGGCGGCGGGCGCCGGTACCATTGCTGTCGTCGATCCCCAGAAACTCGTCCACGTCGAGCTGAGCATCGTGAAAGATCTCGGTCCGTTCCGACTCGGTGTCGTCGTCCGGCACGAACTGCTGCACCTTCATCATCGAAATATGCTCCGTTTTCGCAGTTTCCATCGTGTCCGGGTCCAGCAGATTTAGCGAAGGCGGCAGCGAATAGTGGCTCTTTTGGTCGATCTTCGACCCATCGATTGGCACCAAGCTCCGCATCGATGGCGGAGGAGGTGGTGGACCCTTGACCGGCGTCGGAGCAGGAGGAACCGAACGTCGAACTGCTGGCGGAACCGACGCAGCTGCAGGCGGACTTCGAAAAGCCATCCAGGCGGCAACGGCCAAAAAGGCCACTGCCACTATGCCCAACAAACCTGAAATGGCAGCCGCCGCAATGATGATCGCCGTGGTGTTCAACACCCCTCCGAACCCCATTGTATTCCAATCGGGCCCATTCCGCGATTTAGGTTAGCCTTTGAGGGCCAGACTGGAGGCAGCGATGTCCGTAGGGATCTTCGAACTTCCCACCCCGACGAATGAGCCGGTTCGAAACTACGCTCCAGGATCCAGCGAGCGACGTTCTCTGCAGGCCGAGCTTTCTCGCCAAACGAGCCATGTCGTCGAAATTCCCTGCATTATTGGGGGGCAATCGGTGTTCACGGGGGACACCGTCGACATCACCATGCCCAGCGATCACCACCACGTTCTTGCCCGCCTTCACCTCGGCCGAGAACGAGACATCGACGCGGCGATTCAGGCGGCGGAAGACGCTCGCCACGACTGGGCCGCCCTGCCAATGGAGCACCGCCTCGCGATCTTCCTTAAGGCAGCGGATCTTTTGGCTGGTCCCTGGCGAGATCGCGTAAACGCA
>SYKL01000293.1 GCA_005797785.1 Pseudomonadota bacterium
ACATCATTCTGGCGGACATTTCAATGCCCGAAATGTCAGGTCTGGAAGTGGTTTCTCAGGTTCATCGTGAATCCCGGTCCACCCCGGTCATGTTCATGTCGGGCGACGACACCCTGGAGGCTCAGGTCGCGGCCATTGAGGCGGGGGGCTACGACATCCTGGCCAAACCGATCCGATTTCCCATTTTGCAAGCAAAAATGGCCAACCTGCGTCGTCTGGTGATCGCCCAACACACGGCGGACCACCATCCGCAAACGCTCAAAGAGCTACGAGAAACTGAACTAGACGACCAGCGCATGGTCAAGGCCCTGATGGAGCGGCTCAGCACCACCGAAAAACTGCCAGCGTCCGTCTACGCTTACCAAAGGAACAGTCAGGTTCTTGGGGGGGACGCCGTTTTGTGCCAGCGGAGTCCAAGCGGCAACCTGTTCGTCATGGTTGCAGATGCCACCGGACATGGCCTTCCCGCGGCATTTACGCTTGTTCCCCTCATACAGGCGTTTCGCGAAGCGGTCCTTCAGGAGTGGTCGATGCCGTTGATCGTCACTGAACTGAACCGACGCTGCGCCTGGTTTCCCATTGACCGGTTCGTGGCCCTGAGTGGCGTATGCTTAGATTTCCAGCGGGGCACCCTTACCGTGTGGAACGCCGGCAACCCCCCGATCCGATTGGTGAGTCAAAGCGGCGACCTGCATCTTGAGTTTCCCTCCGCTCATCCCCCCTTGGGGGTCCTTCGCGGAACAAGATTCGATGCCTCCACCACCGAAGTACTCCTGCCGCGCACAGGGTTCCTGTTTTTCGCCTCGGACGGGCTGGAGGACACACGGGAAATCACCTTCACGGACCGAGAGCCCGTTCACGAAAAGATCGCCCGCCTAAAAAACGAGATCGATCAGCTGCCCAATGTCGACGACGACATCACGCTGGCCCTCATCAACCTCAAAACCGAAGCTCAAGAGCAAACGAGAAACGCCAAGCTCCCCACCCCCGAACGTCGCATCGTTCTTTACCTAGCCGGCCAGCTGCACGGAGCGACGCTGTCCAACTCAAATTTCGAACCGTTCGTTGAACAGTTTGGCAGGATGGCGGTCTTCTCGACCGAAATGCAAGCCGCCTTCGGCCTCGTCGTAGGAGAACTCTTCTCTAACGCACTTGATCACGGAATCTTGGGCATGTCGTCGATCACGAAACAAGGGGACCACGGACTCTGGATGTACGAAGCCCTTCGGGAAGATCGACTCCGGATACTCGACACCGGCATGATCGAACTAAAATGCACCTTATACGACGATGATCAAGGTTCCCTACTGGAGATCGAAGTGACCGATTCGGGACCGGGTTTCGATTCCGAAACCAACACCCATGATCGACTGCAACACAGCGGCCGGGGGCTCCAGCTCGTCCGACACTTCGCCGAATCCGTAGAAATTCGTCCGCCTGGCAACTGCGTGATCGCTTACTTGCGCCTAAACAAATCTTGAGGTTGCTCAAAGCGAGGCCGTACTTCCTGCCGCAGCAGCTCCACCGCTACGTCCATTCGGCGGCGGAGTGGCTCCAGATCAACGATCGCAGACTGCGCGCAGGCTCGCCCGATCACTGCAGCCTCGTTGGCAATGCCCGAAAAGCCAAGTGAAGAAGCGGCCCCTTTCAGGCGATGTGAAACCTGCCCTCCCGACTCAAAATCGCGTCGTTCCAGGGCACTCTGAAGCAACCTGAAGTTGGATTCCAGCGAGCCTTCAAACGCATCGAACACAGGCAGCAGACTGTCGCCGAACGGCTCCAACGACTGCAACATCGCCTGATCCAAATCGTCCACGAATCCGCTCCCGCCGGAGCCTCAAGTTAGCGGGCCGTAGCAGCACCCGCCACAGATTCCGGCGGTCGCTGAAGGACCTCTGCCCACGTGATCATCCGGTGCGCCTCGGGATCCCAAACCGCCAACCTCAGGCAGGCGATCACGTCCCGCGGCGTCCAGCTCGTTTTCCCTGGGTTTTGGAGCTCCGGCATCTTGGCCATCGCCTCCGGCAGCCGGTAGAACGGAATTCGGTGGTTCAGGTGGTGGACGTGGTGGTAGCCGATGTTCCCTGTAAACCAGTGCATCAACGGGCTCATTTCGAACATCGACGACGACTTCACCGCCGCTTGGCTGAACTCCCAACCGCGCCGATCGGCGAGCACGATGTCCGGGAAGTTGTGCTGCGCGAAAAACAGGTAGCCACCCAGCGTATTGGCCGTAGCGACCGGCAGCATCACCGCAGACACGGCCGCCACCCAGCCCACAAAATAGGCGACCAACGCCACCAAGGAAAAATGAATCGCAATCGCCAACGGCCCCTGCCAGTGGCGCTTGGGATCCCGTTTGAACGCCGCAAGGCACATTCCGAGCATAAAAATCGTGACGTACCCGGTCAGGATCGTCAGCGGATGCCGCGCAAACCGATACCAAAACCGCTGCGAAGGCGTGCACTCCCGCCACATGGCCACCGTCATCATCGGGTAACTTCCGATGGATGTCCCTGGCATTTTTGCGTTGTTGCGGTGGTGATAGTCGTGGGTCTCCTTCCAGACCGCGGGAGGGTTCAATGTCAGCATCCCGGCGACCGACATGATCGCCTTGCCAACCCGTGAATCCTTGAGAACGGCTCCATGGAGGTGGTCATGGTAAAAAATAAACAGGCGCACCAGCGTCAACCCGGCAAACAGCCCTCCCACGAGTTGAACCGGCCACCACGGCGCCGCCAACGCGACCGCCTGGCCGATGCCCACCACCGCCAGGGTCGAAACCAACAAGCGCCACGTCAACGGGCGATCTTCCTTCGCAAACTCCTGACTCGCGCGCACCAGATCGGCACCGGTGCGAAGGGATTCGGGCATGCAGACCTCCGAGCCCCCATGTACGCGATTGCGATCGAATGCGCCAGTCTTGCCGCTTTGTCCTACATTCTGACTCACGGGACGGAATTGCGGACACCTCCCGTTCGGATCGCGGCGAATTCATTTCTCTTGACACGTCAATAGATACGTAGAAGTAACAAACGATTACAATGCGGCCTTCGGGAGGGCATATGGATACACGCCCGTTAGATCCCGGCGCGAGGTGTTGCATGCGTTTTTGGGCCCTTCTAATCCTTTCAACCTCCTGCGCCCCAAAAGACATCGAAGGCGATGCCCCTGGAGAATGCTCCGACGGCGCGGACAACAACCAGGACGGCCAGTTCGACTGCGACGACGGCGGCTGCAAGTCCAGCCCCGACTGTGACGGCAACGACACCGATCCACCCGACACGGAAAGCGATGCCGACGCGGACGCCGATGCCGACGCAGACGCGGATGCCGACGCAGACAGCGACGCAGACACCGACGTCGCCCCCACGATCACCGGCCATCTCACAACCGTTTCATTGACCATGCAGATGGATCTGCAGCTCGCCAATGATTCGTTCTGCAATCAGACGTTCGGCTGGATCTGCGACTGCCTTTCAGAATATTCCGGCTCCGGCGTCCAATATCAGGCGTCAGGCAACCGCGTCACGTTTGAGGGCGAATGGACGCTCGAGTCCTCGGACTGCGCGGAGATCTTCCAGGACCCAACCCAATACATTTGGTACGGCACCGAAGGCGTGCAATACCACACCTTCTATTTCAACGACGACCTCACCGCGATCGAGGAGTGGATCGCGCACGGCGATCCCGAAGATATCACGCATTTGGAGCAGCCCCTCGCACACCAACAGTGGTACATCTTTGGCATGGGGGCCGAATATGACGATACCAACCACGAAATCGATTATGTCGAAGAGAGTGTCGACAACTCCGATCCCTACTTGGGCGCGGTGACCACGACCTTCACCGTCGAAGGCGAATTCGGCACCGCCGACCCAGGTTAACGCGCGATCAAAGCTCTATGTTCTGATCGAGGGTGCGCAGAAATTCCCGAATTTCGGCCACCTTGGGCTCGGCGTCCGGTTCAAGCGCCGGTGCATCGAGTTCATCCACCCAGAGCGCCGGTTCTCCGAGCAACATCCCGTCCAACGAATACAGGTCCACTTCCCCTTCCGCAAAACCTGCGGCACGGGCGGCGCCCAAATCTTCCGCCAAAATCGCCGGTTGCTCGTACGCAACCCCACCCAGCGTGCCAAGATCGAGGGTCGCTCGTTCTCCCCAAGCGTCTCTCGCATCGACTCCATAGTCGAAAACGACATCCGCCCCGAGGGTTTCACCCTCCTCCAAAAATATTCCCGTGAGCAGTTCGGTGAACACCGAACGGTACACCTGCACGGAGATCTCGTCCCAAACGATGCCTTCGACCGGACAATCCAGCACCGTTTGCAGATCCTGATCCCCATCCTCAAAATCGTCGATGACCATCGGCAATGTCGTCAGCCGGACCCGAAATCCGCGGCCCTGAGCGTCAGCGACCATATCTCCAAACACTTGCTTTGAGGCTTCATACCTTGCAGGATCCGCGTGGTCCATCAGCAATCCCATCGCACCCAGCACATCCCCTTCTGCGCCCAGTTCACGCACCTGCGCTTGCACATCCCAACCCAGCTCCAAGTCCACAATCATCGTGGTCACAGGAAGATCGTCCTGTTCCACCCGATCGATCACCTCATTCCACCAAGGCACAAAGGCGTCCACATTCGACGCATTCGGCCATCGCCCCTGTGCGTCCGACAGCATCGGCCAGAGGTTGACGCGAACTCCCGCATCCTCAGCCGCCAACACAAATGCGGAAACCTCTGTTAGATCGCTTTCTCCCTTGGTAACTGCTTGGTTGACCTCCAAGTCCGCATCCGCAAGCCAGGCGAACTGCGCCTCCACCGTTGACAACGGCAAGAACTCACTCCACAGGGCGATTTTCCGTTCCACCGGTTCGTCGCCAACCGACGGATTCTGGCAGCCTCCGAGAAACAACACGGGCATCCAACGGATCATCGCCTACTCCCACGACCCGATAACCGACTTCGCGATTTGCGAGTGTGTTAGTCTCACCAACTGGGGCGCACATGTGGATGTTCGTATGGTCGGCGGCCATGGCGGGAGACCCCGCAGCGGCGATATGTAAAGCGGTCCTCGCTGGAGACGCCAAAGGGGTGGCGACAGCGCACGCCGCCGGCGCCGATCCAAACGGCACCTGCGAGGTCAATCAACGAGCCTATGACCTCGGTGACGCCATTATGGCATTCGTCCCAGGGTTAAACATCGCCGCCGCCGTGGGCGGCTGGTACGGGCACGACACCAAGGTTGACCTACCTCTCGTTCAAATCGCACTTCATAACGGCCGAACTTCGGTTCTAGAAGCCCTTTTGGCCGCTGGCGCCAAGCATCCGCCGCTCGACCAAGTGCTGAGCGAAGCGGCGACCCATCGCGATGCCACCCTTCTCGACCCCCTGCTGTCGCGCGGTGCTGACCTATCGACCGCCCGCTTACCGACGATGCAGCTCGACGACACCTGGGCCATCTTGCCGGACCTGCTCAAGCGAGGCCTCCCCATCGACGCAGAAGGTAGCTTTGACGATACCTTGTTGACGGCCCAAGGCAAAGAGGGTTGTGTCCCCTGTGTCGAGCGGCTGCTCGCACTCGGCGCGAACCCCAAGCGGCCCGGCGATCTCGCCAAGATCGTTGAACGACCGGGGAACAATCCTGAGGGATGGCGTGCGTCCGTTCGGCTCCTCCTGGACGCCGGCGCTGACCCCAACGCCGAGGGCGTGTTGTTTGAAGCGAGCGGATCGGGCGATGTCCGCATGGTAAAAATGCTATTGGAAGCCGGGGCAGATCCGAATGGCTCTCCTCAAAAGCGTCCCGTATACGAAGCATCTGGGTACAACGGCTCCACCGCTATCCTTTCCACCCTCGAATCGGCCGGCGCAACCCTCGCTCCTCCGGGCGAGCCCCAGGGGATCGACGAGGCGTTACGTGCAAAGAACCGAGACACCTACAAATGGTGGCAAAAACGGGGTTTTTCACCGAGCTCCATTTCAGGAACAGGAGACGTCAGCGATCTGGCCTTTCTCGCTGAATTTGGCCTGCTCCAACATACCGATGACCACGGTCGCACGCTCCTGCACCAGGCAGTCAAGGGATTCTACGCCGAAGAGACTGTCCCGTGGTTGCTGAAAAAGGGTCTCTCACCCAATGTTACCAGCCGTGACGGCACCACACCGATTCAACTCGTGGACGACGTGGGCGTCGCCAAAATCCTGCTGGCAGCCGGAGCTCAATTGGATGCACCCGGGCCCGTGCCCGCACTTCACCATGCCGCGGCACAGTACAGACCCGATCTGCTCGATCTGTTTCTACGCAAACGCCCGTCCCTAGAGTTGCTCGACGAGAAGGGAAATACAGCGCTCGCAACCGCTCTGTTGTCCAGAAACAAAGAGAACGCCCTCCGATTGGTGCGCGCCGGAGCGTCCACCGACATCGTCGACATAAACGGAAACTCTGCGCTAAGCATCACCATGATTACGCACGACGGCACCACTCGGGAGGCCTTGATCGCCGCGGGGGTCGCACCCACAGGCGCCGAATGGTTTGCCGCCCTGTCCGATCGGCCAGTGCTGGAATTCCTCGCCAGCAGTGGAGCCCGGTTGGATGTGCGCAATGCGAGCGCGGAGACGCCGCTCGGCGCCGCGATCCGGGCGGAGCGTTGGGACGCCGCCGAATTCATGCTGCGCCACGGCGCTTCCTCGGAAGACGTTGATCAAGCCGGACACGGTGCCATCGAGCTTCTAATTCTTCAGTCCGCCTCCACCGGCTATTGGACAAGCAACTTTACTGCCGCCCAACGGCTGGTGGCAGCCGGCGCCAACGCCGACATCCCCTCGCGGTCGGGAGTGACACCCCTGCTCGCATTGCTTGCGATTCCTGCCGAACCCGGCCTGGAAATGAGCCATCGCTCTGGCGTCCCACCGAACGAACCCGGAAGCGAATGGGTCGACTGGCTGCTGGCCTCGGGCGCCGCCCCCGGCCGCGTACTGCCTTCGGGTGAAACCCCGATGGAGCTCGCGATCCACTCGGGCCGCCTGAACAGCGTCCGCTCGCTTGTACGGGTCGGAGTGGCGCTGCCCTCCCGTGCCCGCCTGGACCGATCGGATACGCTGGTGCTCGGCGCCTTTCTGACCGACAATGGTGTCCGTGTCGATTGGACACCTGGATGGGCACCGCTGATCGCCTATTCGGACGTGACGTTCGGGCAGGCCAACGCGCCGTTGCGGCTTCTTCAGGCACTGGTATCCCAGGCCGACTTTATACCCTTTGAACCATTAGAATTCGCGATCCGACAACGACGCCCGGAGGCCCTAAAAGCGCTGGTTACCAAACACCCCCTCTCTGCCTCAGAGTACAAAGCGCTCAAAGCGCTGTCCAAAAACGTCCAACAGTGGCCGTCCGTCCGCCGCGCGCTTAAAGCCGCTCGTGAATAGCACAGGGTAGCGGCCCCCCGCAGCATTCCCCCACTGTAACTCCTCTGTTACCACCGGCAGTTCGGCTCCCGATACAACCCCGGCTGGAGGCACCATGCAGACGCTCTCATCCCAAGGTTCAACCGCCCTCACCATCGACGATCCAATCGTCGTGGATGCGCGAACGGCCGACATCACCGGCGTTTGGCTCGCGACCGCTGCGGCCTTGTTTACGGTGATGGGGCCCATAACGCTCTACATGGCGTTCCTGCCTGCCGCCATCTGCGGCTTGGCATCCGTGGTTTGGAGCATCCGCCAACTGATTTCCAATCGCACCACCTCCGCCGCATTCCCGGTGTCGACATTGGTCCTCGGGGCATTCACCGGCGGCATCAGCACCCTGTTCCTGTTGTTGATCGCCTGTTTGATCCTCTTTTACGTCGGGATCTTCGTCCTGATGTTCGTCGCCGTCGGCGCTGGCGCCGCTTCCCACTAGGCGGTGGTCGGCGACGCGCCATGGGTTAGACCATCGGTCCTTTTCGGAGCGGCGATGAGCTTTCGTTGGGCTTGGATTCCCTTACTGGCGGCGTGTTCTCCCAAGGACGAACCTTCCGAGTCGGTCGATTCGGATGTGTTGGTAGCCGATCCGTACGCGCCGTTCCAAAGTTGCGTGGCCACCACCGACAACGACCCTGCCGACCAATACACCTACTCCGAAGCCGGAGATCTACTGACCCGCGAGCGCGACAACGGCGGTTGGACGGTTTCCGAAACCTACACCTGGCGCGAGGATCATCAGCCGCTCACCTCGATGATCATCCGCAACAATGGCACCACCGAGATGACCTACACCTATGACGGCGACGCATTGTCCTACGTCGAAGGGAATTCCGAAGGCTACTATTGGGAGGAAGAATACACCTACGATGAAACCGGTCGCGTGATCAGTTCGCACTATTCTTTCGGTGAATCGGCGTCTTCACTCGACCTCATCAGCACGGCCACCTACGTGTACAATGACGACGGCACGCTAAGAACTCGCATTTCCGACAATCTGTACGACATTGACGATCAGGTGCTCTACACCTGGGAAAATGGCTTGTTGGTGAAAGAGGGGCGATACCTGTTCGATCAATGGCAGCCCGAATTCCTCACCACCTACGCCTACGATGACGCCGGTTGGATGATCGAGTCCACCTCCGACTACGGCGGCGACGGCGTGATCGACCGCCTACAAACCTGGGTTCGGGACGATCTCGGCCGCACGATCACCCGCTCCACCGACCGCGACGGGGACGGCGAATTCGACACGGTGATCAACACTGTCTGGGATTGCCCAGAGTAGGCGGATTCTCAAAATAAGTAAGCTACTTGATATTCAAGTGGTTTACTATCCAGTCTCCTATTGGGGCGCCCCCCTGCGGGTCGGCGTCCGACGGGCTCGGGCGTTCGCCCTCGGTTCTCGCTACCCTCGAACCTCGCTGCGCTCGCCCTCTGGCCGCCTGGCGCTCGCTCACGAAGGATGAGCCGCCTTCGCGATCTGGGTTTTCAGCGCCTCCCGCATCGCCAACGCCGCTTCGGACGCCGGAGCCGAGCCTTCGGTGGCATCGAGCGTTTGCGACATCAGCACCGTGAGCAGGCTCTCAAACGCATTTCCGCCCGCGTTCCCCACCATCACCCGAGGAACAACCTCGATCCCACCTTTTTCAACGGCCTCCGCAAACCGGTTGAGGACCTGCTGCATCACTTGGTACCGCGGCCCACCCCAGGCGCGGATCTGCTCTTCGGTGGCCAATGCTTGGGCGATACCAATGCGGGCGATCTTTTCGGCGTCCGCTTCGGCCAGGGTTCGGATCTGCGCGGCCTGCTGAACCGCACGTTGATACGCAGCTTTACCCTCGTTGCCTTCGACCACGATCCCCATTTCCGAGGTGGTGATCCGTTTTTGCTGCTCGGCCTTGGCTTCCGCCTCGCGGAGTTCCCGTTCTTGAACCGCCGCTTTCTGTTGGCGGGAATAGGTTTCCACCTGTTCGTCCGCTAACTGACGGGCACGGATCTGGCCCAAGATGCGTTCGATCGCGTCATCCCCAGCGTCCGACCCGGGCGTACCGATCAGCACCTCTTCCAATTCAAGGTTGTACTTGATGAACTTCTCCCGCATCTCCTCCGACGACCGATCCTGAATTTCGCTACGATCGTGAATCAACTCGATCAGGGTGCGCGTCTGTGCCACGTTTTTGAAATAGGCGGATACCATCGGATCGAGCGTCTGTTCGACCAAGCGTTTCACGTCGCCGAAACGTTGGATGACCAGCGGCGCTTTTCGATAGTCGATGTGAACGACCACGGAAAGAGGCAAATGCGGCTCAAAAGCATCTCGCGTAATCAGCGACACTTCGGTTAGGTTCTCATCGAAACGGTGCGATCCCACCTCGGCTTTGGTCCACTTCAAAATGAAGTTGGTGGTCGGAACCAAAATCACATTGCCCGCGTAGGTATTGAAGGCGTATTTGCCCGGAAGCAGCGCAGTTCGCCAAACACCGCGTTCACCGACCTCCACCAACTCACCGTGCTTGTAGTCGTGCCCCGATACGTCCGAGCCGACGTTGCCGGTGTAGCTGACCACGACGCCGACATATCCAACTTCGACTACGGTTTTCGGGACCCGTTCCACAGTCGCAAACAGGCGGTTCAAAATCCAGGTTCCCTCGGCCAACACCTGAAGCTGTCGACCGCGTCGACCGCCGGCCGCCAAAAACCGCTCTGGATCCTGGAAGTTATCGTGCCCTTCCACGGTCGGGGCGATGATTTCGCCCGATTCGAGCGCCGGCCCGTCGTGAACCGTCACCACGCCGATACCGTCGTCGCCGCCCTGGATCAGGATCGGCCGAAAGCCGTCGCGTTCCTGGATTCTGCGCGACATCTCCTCGAACATCGGCCGGTCGTTGGGCGCCAACGGCAGCGCATACACCCGGCCTTCGGTGAACACCGCGAATTGAGCCAGGTTGATCGCGTAGGTTCCTTCTCGAAGCACCCGACGTTGCGGGCCACGCTGACCATCCCGCGAGAAAAACGCACGCACATCCTGAAAGTCCTCGTCAGCCGCATTTCGGCCCAACGCCTGATCCGGCGCGAGCGGGCGTCCGTCGCGGGCAAAGACGTACCCGATGGTGCCCTGTGGAACCGTGACCAACGGCATGCGGTGCACTCGGACTTGGAACGGGAAGAACAGATGCCAACCACCACGCAACACCGCCGGGTCAAAACCGGCTTCACCCTCCAGCGCGATGAATCCATCCGGGACCGATCCCTTAAACGAAAACACCCTTTCCAAGATACCCACCTTGTCGTTGGGCACGTAGCGGATCATGCCGGACGCCCAAAGCAAGGCTGCGCCCAGGGCACCGCCGAAGACGGTTGCCAAAAATAGACCTTCGATGAATGACATCGTCGACTCCCACCCCGGCCAACGCGGAGGGAACGGGAGGTTGTCGAGAGGCAACACCGAGGCCACGCGGTCGCGCGCGGGGTGATGAAATGCTCTTTTGAGCTTGTGTAGAGCGAGGCTGGCGATGCGGGCCCTACCGTTCGGCGCACCACCTCCATGATCGTACTCCGGCGGCCAACGGAGTCAAGTCGAATATCGCGAAATCGGATCGGTTCAGCGCTCTTTCCGGGAACAGTCGGGACTAACGCCCCGACAGGTCCTTGACATCCCCATTTCAGTGCTTATTCAAGCCGAATGAAAATAAACGATTTGCTCGGTTTTATCTTACTTTCAGCAGCATGCAATCCCGAGGGAGTTCACTCAGAAGCGGACGCACGGAGGGCCTACCTCGGTCTCGACACCGCGGTAACCCGAGGGCTCAACCTCGGTATGGACGGCTACAACGCCGCATCCAGCGCGAACATCGACGCGCAATCCGCGAACGGCGATCTAGAAGGTTCGATCACCGTGTCGGGCCAGGTGGACCAAGGCTCCTCGGACAACAAGGAGCTTCGCTTGGATGTGGTCCTGGACGGATACCTGGACGATACCTCCGACTCAGACGTTATTTTCGCGGTGGTGTACGACAGCGAGTCGCCCCTCACCCTGGACTTAAGCCTCCGCGGGATCCCGGACGGTACCCTGTCAGGGTCGTTCGAAGGCGAAGTTTGGATGTCCGACGACTTGGAGGGACCGGTTTTGCTCGACCTCAGCCTGGAAGGCGAGCTGGAGGCCGGACCGAACGGGATCGCCCGCACCGAAGGCGGGACGCAGATCACCGGCACCGCAACCTCCGATTATGGTACGTATGAAGTGGATTTAACCAGGTGATCGCCAAATGGTCAACCGACTGACCATTTGATCCGCCGGTGGGACCCTCACCCACCGGCGCTTTGAGCCATCGTTCCTTTCGCTAGATTCCCAGCCAATCTTCCTAGGATTTTCACCGCCTCTTCCGTCTGATCGGTGTAGGGAAACCCGCAATTCAACCGAATGCAGCTTCGAAACCCACCGCTCGGCGAGAAGATCGGTCCCGGCGCAAAGCGTACCCTCTTCGCCACAGCCCGATCGTACAGTTCCAAAGCATCGATCGAGGCGGGCAGCTCCACCCAAAGTACATATCCACCCGTGGGGCGGGAAACGCACGTTTCTTCGGGAAAGAATCGGCTCACCGTATCGCCCACCTGCGCGACCTGCTCGGCAAACTTCGCCCGCAACCGACGAAGATGCCTATCGTAGCTTCCGCTGTGCATAAATTCCGCCACCGCCGCCTGCATCAAGGTGGGGGTGGCGATCGTATTCATGAATTTCAGCGTTTTGATCTCCTCAAAGAAGCGTCCTGGCGCCACCCATCCCACCCGCGCGCCGGGACTGAAGCTCTTGGAGAATCCCGACAACAGAAGGACATTTCCGGTTCGATCGTAGGATTTGGCCGTGCGCGGACGTTCGCCCGCACTGGGCAGATCCCCGTACACATCATCCTCGATCAGTGGAATGCGGTGCCGTTCGAGCAGTTCCACCAGGGCTTGTTTGCGTTCGTCGGGCATGCAGCTTCCGAGCGGATTGTGAAAGCTCGGCATCGCCACCACCGCTTTGATCGGCTGGGTCGCCAACAACCGCGCGAGCGCATCCACGTCCATCCCGAGCCGAGGATGGGTGGGCACTTCGATCGCCCGCAATCCCAAGCTCTCCATCACCTGTAGGATCCCAAAATACGTGGGCGACTCGATCGCGATCACCTCCCCTGGCTGAGCGACCGCGCGTAAACAGAGGTTGAGCGCCTCCATCGCACCGACGGTGATGATGATCTCGTCCGCGGAAAGGGCCTGGCCCATCTCCAATGACCGCTTGGCTATCTGTCTCCGTAGCGGCAAATGTCCCGGTGCATACTCATACCGGTGCATCCCCGCGCCGAGGGTACGGGAAGCCTTCGCGATCGCCCGAATCAGCCCCTGGGTAGGGAACAATTCTGGCGAAGGCAACGCACTGGCCAAAGAGGCTAGCGTTCCCTCCTTTTCGCTCTCGAAGATTCTGAGGGTGGTTGCCGCGGTCTCGACACGAACCGGCACATGTTGTGTCGGTGAAACGCGCGGTTCCGGTGGGGGGGCCTGCCGGGCCCGCACATAGTACCCACTTCTCGGACGCGACTCAATCAATCCTCGGCTTTCCAACAGAGTATACGCCTGCAGCACGGTCGAGACGCTTACCCGCTGCTGATCGCTGAACTTGCGCACACTCGGCACCCGCTCTCCGGCGCGAAGGGTTCCGGACTCAATAAAGCCGGCGATACGATCGGCCACCTGGGTGTACAACATGCGATCTCCCATGGAGCAGTACAGACGCACACTTTCCGACCAGTACAGTTTCTCCAGGATGAACTGTACTGGTTACAAATCACTCTAACTGCATCTGTTCGGTGCCGCCGCACGGGCCTAGGCTGGGGACAGGAGAATGCGATGCACGTTCGACACGGCCTGTGGTTTGCGCTGGGCGCCTTTGGACTTTGGGGCATTTTCCCACTCTATTTTCGACTGCTTACCCACGTCGACCCAGCACAGATCCTTGCGTACCGCGCGTCTTGGTCCGCCGCGTTGTCGGTCACCATACTGATTTTGTTCTACCGGCGGTCGTTTTCCGAATGGTGGCACAGTTCCGCCCGACGAACACAGCTGCCGATGCTCGCACTGAGCGCGCTGGTCCTCGGAAGCAATTGGGCGGCGTACATCGTCGCCGTCACCACCGGTCATGTGATGCAAGGATCTCTGGGGTATTTCATCTGTCCGTTGGTGGCGGTCGCTCTCGGGGTGCTGTTTCTCCGTGAACGCCCCCGCCCGGTTCAAAAGATCGCCATCACCTTCGCCACGGTCGGCGTCCTTCAGTTCGTGCTTCGCAGCGCCGAAATCCCATGGCTCGGTCTGTATTTGGCGGGCTCGTTTGCGGTCTACGGCCTGCTGCGAAAGAAGTTGGACATGGACCCGTTGCTGGGATCGCTGCTCGAGTCAACGATGATCGGCATTCCCGGCGCTCTCTACCTGTTGTTCCCGCACCCGAGCCTCGACCTCACCACCCACGGCATTCTATCGTTGGGCGGCTTTGTAAGCCTGTTACCATTGGTGTTGTACGTTATCGCCGCGCGGCGACTCCCGTACGCTACCCTGGGACTTCTGCAATATGTGACCCCAACCCTACAGTTTGCGGTGGCGGTTGGCGTGGTCGGTGAGCCAGTCACCGCAGGGCATGCGGTGATGTTTGGTTTGATTTGGACGGCGCTGGCTCTGTTTTCCCTTGACGCGGCAAGAGCGACTCGGGCCACCGAGTCCACTCAACCCGGCACCTCTTCTGTACAAAACTCTACTTCGGGCGAATCGTCGCGGGCCCAAACGTTTCCGTCCAGGTCCACCAAAATGTCGTCCTCCGGCACCACCACAAACTCCATCGCTTCGACATCCCCGGCTGCATCGGCGGTGAACACCAGTGTTTCGTCGTACAACGCATAGTGGCCCTGGTTGCCGATATCCGTAACCAGGAGGAGGGCACGGCCATCCGGGCACAAAGTCACCCATTGGGAACAGTTGAAATCTTCCGGACAATCGCCCGGTTTAAACAGCGGACGGTGGTACCCACGTATGTCGGGGAACAACGCGCCCGAATCCTCCGAATCCACCCCCTGGGATTCTGGCGTTCCACAGCCAATTCCCACGCAACACACGGCCAACTTCCACGTCCGCATCACCGCCTCCCATCTCATCGTACCGGCGCCATGACCGATCCGGTTGTAGCCCGTGGCACCCCACCCCACCGTCGACGCGATAATCCCCGCCCATGTCCTCCCGTCCTTCCACCCCGGTGATCCTGGCCCTCGGGGCCGTCATGTGCCTGATTTGGGGCAGCACGTGGATGGTGATCAGTGGCGGATTGGACCATCTTCCTCCGTTTACCTCGGCGGCGATCCGGTTCTGGATCGCCGGTGGGCTGATGGCGGCCGTGGTCGCATGGTTTGGAGGCTCGGAGAAAGGAAACTCCCCATCCACCGCTTTGTGGATGGCATCGGGAGCGCTCAACATGGCGCTGTCGTACTGCATCGTCTATTGGTGCGAAACAAAGCTTCCCTCTGGATTGTCGGCGGTGTTGTGGGCGAGCGCGCCGATGATGACCGCGATCGCCACCCGGTTGTTTCTCAAAGGAGCGCCGTTAAGTACCCGCCAATGGCTAGGTTTCTCCATCGGTTTTGCCGGGATCGTCGCGCTGTTCTGGACCGACGTGCGCGCTGTGGGACCGGAGGCCTGGAAAGCCGGCCTTCTCTTTCTTGTTTCACCGCTCGCAGCGACGGCCGGTGCAACCCTCATCAAAAAGTACGGGCAAGACGTCCGTTCCATGGAGTTGAACCGCAACTCCATGCTGTTCGGAGCGTTTATCATCAGCATCGTCGCCGGAATCACCGAACGAAACGCAACTTTTCATTGGACGCCCATCGCGGTGGCCAGCATCCTGTACCTGGCGGCGATCGGCACCACCCTGGGATTCGGAATCTACTTCTGGCTGTTACGGACGGTGGAAGCGCACAAGTTGAGCTTGGTGTCGTACATCACCCCGGTGATCGCCCTAGCCCTCGGCGTCACCCTGCGCCATGAACCTGTGTATTGGACCACCGCATTCGGCTCAGGACTGGTCGTGTTGGGCGTCGCACTGGTCGCCTCACAGCGGAGCCCCCAAAAAACTTGACGCGTCAAGGGATCGCTTTCGCCATCCTCTCTTGACGCGTCAATACTTAGGAATCAGTTCGATTCGGACTTACAAAGACCCAAATTCGAATTGCAGGAGATTTTCACTTCGCCGGAGGCGGGCACGCGTACGCTGCCCACTTTCACCGGCTGCTCACCGGGGAAGGTAGCCTCAATCGAGTACTTTCCTTCGGGAACCGACGCAGGCACCGCGAACCGGCCGCCGTCGCCCACCAACGCGACATCCGCTCCCGACGCCTTCACCCGGGCCATCGAACCAGCGCCGGCGGTTTTGGTCGCTTCCACCTTGGTGGGCTCGGAGGCCTTCACCGGCTCGGCGGACTTCTTGGGCTCGGCGGCCTTCTTGGGCTCGGCGATGGCCAACTTCTCATCCTTCGATGCGCTTGGAGTAGGCTCCACTTTAGCGACCGGCTCGACCACGGCGGGCTCATCATTCACCGGGACTACTTCAAGGCCACCGGGGAGCGCTTTTTGCAGATCGGCCAATTCCTGCGCCTCGCGAGCCTGAGCGTCTCGCTCAGCCTGTTCTCGCTCCTGCACGGCTTGCTCTTCCGCTTGCAGGCGCTCGGCCATCGCCGCTTCCTGCCGCTGGTTGGTGTAGTAGTAAAGCCCGCCGGCGCCACCGACGACGCCGACGACACCCAATGCAGCGACGGCCATCGCGCCGACCAACCCGAGGCCGACCACCGCAATCGCAATTTTACCCTTGGTTCCGAGTGCCATTAGAAACTCCCTGCGATGGCAAAGCCACCGAGCAAAACGGTCAGACCGGCTGCGCCCATCGACCCGTAAAAAGTACCGTTCGTCATGTCATATTTTGCTTTCGTAGGATCCTCGTCGAACTGACCGCGCATGTAGGCGGACGTTCCAAACAGGCCTGCAGCAGCCACGGCGGTAACAGAGGTTCCCACCCACAGCCCCGTTGCAGACTTCTTTTTACCGGACTTCTCTTTCTTCACTTTGGTATTGCCGAGGTCGTATTCGTCTTCATCCACATCGGCCTTGGTCACCTTCTCTTCTTTGACTTTCTCTTCTTTGACCTTTTCGACCTTCTCTTCCTTCACCTTCTCAGGCTTAGGCTCTTTCTCCTTTTTCTTCTTAGGAGCATCCCAATCATCGTCCCACCCGTCGTCGGTGGTCTCGGTCACCGCCACCACGGGCTCGTCCACCACGGGCTCGTCCACCACCAACGGAACATCCGCCACCACCGACGCCGAAGCCCATCCCGAAGGGAGCGCCGACCCCGGCGTTAGCCAAGCGGTCTGTACCGGCGACCCCGAAAGTTGCGCCAAAGCCGGCCATTCCACTACTCGTTCCGAGGTTTCTGCGCCGTCAATCCGCAGACGCATCGACAGCGGCGAGGGTGTTGCAGCCAGAATCGACGCTTCCTCGGCCAGTCGCCACAATTTTCCACCTTCGGGCGCAATCCGAGCAGACAATGCAGTACCGGGAGCAGCACGAAATGCCGCTGCTAAACCAAATTTCGCGTCATCCACCCGACCTTCAAAAAACGCGCGTAGGGCGATCGCGCGATGCACCTTGGCGGCATCCGCCGCCGAAAAGTTCTCATGAACGCAGGGTAAATCCTGGAAAATGCGATCGGTGGAAGCGACCAAGGCCTCCTCGTCTACCGCCGCAAATGCCAAAAAAACCTCATCCGCCGCCGAGGAAACGTCCGCCACGGGAACCGTACCCGTGCACTCTCCCGCCCAAGCCGATGCCAACATCCACAACCACATGATGCACTCCTGAACGGATATAGGCCGTTCAATTTCGAAATCCATTACACCGAATTTCAGCCCATCCACTGATTCACAGAACGATGGGGTTGTCAACCGAACCGGTGGATACCCGACCTACCCCGCCACCCGCTACAGCGACCTCATCTGTGGGACACTTTGGAACACGGCGAGACAGACTTGTAACTTGCGGACCTAAATTCCTCAGCGTATGCCAAAGGGCTCCTTGAGGTGTGCCTTGCAACGCATGTTATGGTTATCGCTGATTTGCACGGGATGTTGGCCAATTATCCCGCAAAAATGGTCGGAAATTGAAGCGGGCTTGGATACGGACGAAGGTGGTGACACCGGAGAAGGCCCGAGCAATGGTGATTTCGAAAGTTGGGATGCCTATTTTGCATTGGGATGGAACAACTCCACCAAGGAGTTCGTGGATTTTGAAATGGACGGCGATACCCTCCCCACCCTCGGATCGGTGAACTTCCACGACGGGTCGCAAGACTGCGTCGTATTGTTCACCTTCGAAAACCCCTCCTACGAATACTGGCAATTCGGCGACGGCTGGCACGACGGCATCAAAGTGTCGGCTGGAGTCTGAATGCGCAATTGACCACCGCCACCGAAGAGGACTGCGACGGCGAAGCCACCATGGACGCGTTCGAAGATCTGGATATCCGAGGCGCTACCGCGGGGATCATCGACGCCGGTTTGGTGGACGTGGCTGAGGAGGAGTTCCCCGATCATGGTGGTGCGGTCTTCGGCGGCGGAATCCTGTTCGGTTCCGGCGAACCGGAGATCGACAAGATGTTGACAATCGCCTTCGACGAGCTCAGCGACAACGGCTCAAACCTCGTGTACCCCGAGATCTACGACGAGGACCTTGCCTTGAAGACGGGCCTGTACCAAATCTTCTCGGTCGAACCCTTCGATCTGTAGGCGTTACACCGTCCCTGATGCAATCTGGGACAATGTGGGACTGTCAAGACCGGGTCAAACGTGTACATCGGTGCCTCCTTTGCGAGGTCCCCGTGCCACGTCATCTGCTGATGTTCCCATTGCTCGCCGGCTGTTTACCACTGATCACCCAGCCCTGGTCCGAAATCGAAGCGGGGCTTGAGGATTCCGGCGAGGACACCTCCGCCACCGAACATCCCACAGGTGACTTCGAAAGTTACACGGTAGACGTCATCTTTGGGTGGGACCACGACGCCGGTACTTTCCCCGATGTCGCCATCGGCGACGCTGAGTACGGGCCGATCGGGATCGTCACCTTCCTCAAGGATGGACTCGAATGCCCTGTGGTGTTTACCTTTGAAGCACCACTCTACCAATATTGGACGTACGACAACGGCTACCACGACGGTGTTTGGGCCGAGGCAGCGGACATCGATGCCGGAATCTCTGCCGCAGCCCCGGACGAGTGCGATGAGGACGAAGTGCTGGCGTTGTTCGATGATCTCGCGATCCAGGGCGCCACCATCGGGGTGCTATCCGACGAAATGTCCGACTTCATCTCGGAGAATCTGGAGGACTTCGAGGATGTCCTCGCGGGTGGAGGCATCGTCTACGGCGACGGCTCGCCCACGACCACCCACGCCCTCGGCCTCGCCTACACCGAATACAGCACCGACGCCGAATATCGACCGAGCAACGAAATCTACGACGCCGACGGTTATCTGGTGACCGGCGCTTATGAAATCTACACCCCGGTGCCGATCCCGCTGTAATCGTCAATTACTTTACCAATGAGTGCCCCCTGAACCACGGGTTTGTGTACGAAGAGCAGATCGAAAAGGGCGCTCACGGGCGAACGGCGCTTCGGTATTTGCAGAGCGCCTACGCCCACTCCACAGAATTGGAATGGCGCGAACGGTTGATCGACGGGCAGGTCGAGGTGAACGGCACGGTTGCCTCGCCGGATCGGGTGCTTCAAGCCGGAGACTGGCTGCGATGGGCACGGCCACCTTGGGAGGAACCAGAGGTTCCCCTCCACTTTGCGCGGATCTACATCGACGAGGATCTGTTCATCGTCTCCAAACCCAGCGGGCTACCTACGGTCCCCGCGGGTGGGTTTCTGGAGCACACCCTCCTGGCCCGGGTACGGGCGGAATGCCCCGAAGCCACGCCCATGCATCGTTTGGGCAGGGGAACCTCCGGTTTGGTGGTGTTTGCCCGGACCGGGCTCGCCAGAAGTGCGCTTCAAGCCGCCTGGCGAGCCCATCAGGTAACCAAGGTGTATCGGGCGTTGGTCCAAGGTTGTCTCGAATCCGAGCGCACCATCGAAACGCCGATCGGCCCGGTGCCGCACCCGATCCTCGGCAGTCTGATGGCCGCATCTCCCCAGGGAAAGGCCTCTTTGACGCAGGTCAGCCCCCTGGAATTGCGCGGCGACACCACCTTGATCTCCGCGAGCATTGCGACCGGAAGGCCGCACCAAATCCGCATTCACCTTGCGGCGGCGGGATTTCCGTTGGTGGGGGATCCCTTGTACGCCATCGGAGGGCTGGCCCGGGAGGATGTGCGCGCGTTTCCGAGCGATCTCGGCTACCAATTGCACGCGCACACGATCGGATTTCGGCATCCCACCACGCAAAAGGAGGTTCACTTTGAAAGCGAACCTCCTCCAGAATTGCGAATCTCTTGACGCGTCAAGAGTGAAAATCTAGCCGAGCGCGGCAGCGATCGCCTGGGTGACCTCGGGCGCGTCGGGAACCGTCTTCGGCGCAAACCGGGCGACCACCTTGCCATCACGGCCGACGAGGAACTTCTCGAAATTCCACTTGATGTCCGCCGGATCCCCGGAGCCCTTGATGAGCCATTGGTAAAGGACACTGCGGTTTTTGCCGTTGACTTCTTGCTTTTCGAGCAACGGAAAGTCGACCCCATAGGTGACAGAACAGAATTCAGCGATCTGCTCTGCGGTGCCAGGCTCTTGTCCTAGGAATTGGTTGCAAGGAACACCAACAATTTGAAATCCTTTCGGGCCCAGGTCCTGATGGAGTTTGACGAGGGTCGAATACTGCGGCGTCAACCCGCACCGGCTCGCGACGTTCACGAACAGCACGACCTTTCCCTCCAATTCGGAAAAGGGCAGGTTGGAACCATCGGGAAGCGGTAGCGGCACTTCAGCGAGGGAGGCCGGAACTTCGCCGTCCGGAGGCGCACCGTGAAGCACCTGATTGGCGATTGAAGCCGCCTTTTCCTTGAGTTTGTCGAGCATACACCCTCCGGAACGCAAGATAGCGTCGAACACGCCCATCCGCGACCGCGAACTGCAGAACGGGACAATTCGGGACGATGTGGCAGGTGGGCCGAAGGGCCGCACGAAGTGCGGGTTCGGCGCGAAGCGCCAACCGAGGCGGATGCCGAGCCCGAAGGACAACCGACGTCCGCGGCCGAAGGCCAAAGGGCGGGCCACCCCGACCGCTCAGAGGAAGTTCGAACCGGTCGGCATCGATCCCCGACCGCTCACGGCGAACCCATCCTGAGACGGCCCGCAACCGGCGTACAAAGGTACACGGAGGTTGAACATGTGGACCGAATGGCGCCGACACTTTGAGTTTACCGCCACCCGCCCGTTGCCGGGCACCGAAGCTCCCGAGCTTCCGGCGGACCAATGGGCGGCATTGTCGCGATCGTTGGCCATTTTTCAGGCGGGCGAAGGCGGCGAAGGCCGGATCGCCAAGGACATCGACACCTTCGAACAACCTTGGATTGACGAGGACTACCGCGCGGCGCTGAAGCTGTTCGTTCGCGAGGAAGGAAGGCACGCGCGCATCTTGACCAACGCCCTCGGCGAATTGGGAGGGAAGACCCTAAACGAAAACTGGACCGAACGGCTGTTTTTGTACGGTCGTCGCGCGATGGGCATCGAACTGAAATTGACCGTGCTCACCGCCGCGGAGGTCGTCGGCATCACCTTCTACGGCGAACTGATGAAAGCGTTGCCCGAATGCGGACTCAAGAGCGCTCTGGGACAACTCTGCGAAGACGAAACCGAGCACCTCGCCTTTCATACAGCCTACTTTCGCGCTGCCACGCAGACGCAACTAAGAAAGCGGGCTTTTTCGGTGGCCTGGCGGACGATCGCTTCGGCGGCGCTCAGTGTCGTGTTGCTCGATCACTTGGCGACGCTCCGGGCTTTTCGCATTCCACCGGACGCGGTCGCGGCGCGTTCTTGGGCGCTGATCCGCGAGGTGGAGCGAAATGTCCTTTATCCCTCGTCTTCGCCTTCAGCGGCCGAACCCCGCGCCAAGCCAAACCGCTTTCGCAGCGCCCTGGCCGCCTGACGCGAAACGGCAACCTTTTCGCCGGTTTTGAGCCGAGCGAGATAACCACCGGAATCGACCGGTTCGAGCAGGTCCACATGGTGCAGGTTGACCAACGCCCGCCGGTGGATGCGCACAAACCGATCTTCGGGAAGGCGGTGCTCCAATTCCTGCAGGCTGCACTCCGTCAAAAATCGGCCTTCGGCGACATGAACCTCGACGACTGTGCCGTCGAAGAGTGCGTGGGTAATGTCAAGCGGCTTTACTAATCGGACGCCGCGGGGCGAAGTCAGCGCGATCGGAGCGTCATCCAGCGCGCGAGGCGCGAAGCTCTTGCGAACGCGATCCAGGGCTGCCTGAAGGCGCGGAACATCGATGGGTTTCAGCAGGTAGTCGGTGGCACCCACTCCGAAGGCTGCAAGCGCATGCTGCGGATGTGCCGTTACAAAAATGACTTTCGGCCCATCGGACCCCAAGAGAGCGCCGGTATCGAGGCCCGACAGGCCGGGCATGTCGATGTCCAAAAGCAACAGATCGACCGGTTCATTGCGCAATACCTCCAGCACATCGCCGCCGGACTCGCAGGCCGCGATCAACTGAACATCGGGGATCGCGCGGACCAACCGCTCCAGCCGTTGGCGGGCCATGAGTTCATCGTCGGCGATCACCACTCTCACAATGAAACTCCATGATGAATGCGCACTTCCGCCACCGTGGTGTTGCCTTCGGCGCGGATGTCGAGCCGGGCGGAACCGCCATAAGTCAGCTCCAACCGCTTTTCAACCATCGCGATCCCTTCGCCACCGGGACGGCGCCCTTTGAACGCACCCGGGTTCTGAACGCTGAATGCAAAGAATTCGGAATTTGAAGTGACCCTTAAGATGACGGGGCCCCGATGACCCGCCCCTGGACCATGTTTCATCGCGTTTTCGACCAGAGGGAGCAGCAACATCGGCGGTATGTCCATTTGCGGTATTTCTCCCTCCAGAATGGCCACAAAGCGCTCCGGATCACGGATGCGATGCAACGCACAAACATCCATACAAAGCGTGATCTCGCGCGACAAGGGCCAGGCTGGATCGCGAATGGCGCCAAGAACGGTACGGAGGATGTCCGCCAATTGGACCAAAGCCTTCTCGGCAACGGCAGGATCCTGCTGGCACCATTCGGCGATCGCGTTTAACGTATTGAACAGAAAATGCGGATCGAGGTGACTGCGAACGGCCAACAACTCTGCTTTTTCCTTCTCTCGGGTGAGAGAAGCCGCCCGAGCCCGCTCCCGTTCGACCGACAGCTCCAAATCGATGTCGCGGCCCAAGCCCCAACCGGCGACCAAAAACATGCCATACAACACCGGAATCGTTGACCGGGCGGTCAGAAAGGTATCCCGAGCGCCAAAAAGCGGCGGACCAAACGTCGCTGTTCCGTACACCGTGGCGATTCCGATCGCCGT
The DNA here is from genome assembly GCA_005797785.1 of Pseudomonadota bacterium. Lineage (GTDB taxonomy): Bacteria > Myxococcota_A > UBA796 > UBA796 > SYKL01. The sequence goes on from SYKL01000293.1 coordinate 23,093, forward strand.
ATACAGCAAAAGTCGCAACGGAAGCCAAGAAACTTGACGTTCGAAGGGGCCCAACCACCGCCACGCGGTGGGGCCGATGAGCAGGGAAGCCGAGATCAAAATGATCCCCACCTTCAACGACTCATCCCCGATGGACCACGCTTTTTGCGTGTACAACATCGGAATCGAAACCACGGCGATCGCGGCCGCCCGGCGGGGCTGAATCAGCCCTCTCACCGTGGAAGTAAAGGATTGAAGCAGATTCACGCGGTAAGCCGCGCGATCGCGCGCTCGGACGACCATTTGCCGCGGGACTTGCCGATCAGGTTCATCCGCGCGGTGCGGAGCAGGATCCCGAGATCGATGCGAACCGAACGGTTCTTTGCATACAACCCATCCAATTTTGCGGTGGCGGCCGGGCCTTGGGCCTGACACACCTGAGCCGGGCCAGTCAGTCCTGGGCGCGACGCCAGCCGATCCTCAAAACCAGGTGTACTCGCCGACAACCGGTCGATGTCGCTCTGAAGCAAGGGGCGTGGTCCAACGAGGCTCATCGAGCCACAGAATACGTCGTACAACTGCGGAAGTTCATCCAAACCGCGTCGACGCAGCCACAAACCCAGATTTGTCGGGCGCCGATCTTTGGGATCGGGCTCGGTGGTCATGGTGCGAAGCTTGTGGATCCGAAAAGGAACGCCATTTTTTCCGACCCTTTCCTGGGTGAAGAACACCGGGCCGCCATCCACCAACCATACCACCGCCGCTAATCCCGCGATCAGCGGGGCGAACAGCGGTACCGTAGGGAGCAACAAGGTCAGATCGAGCGCGCGTTGGGTGTCCATGGGGCCTCCACGAACAACTTACGCCGATCCAGAGGGAGCAACGGGCGGATCCGGCGCCAACGGTCGGGAACCCGCGTGGAGCGGTCGGCGGACTAGATCGATCGGTTCCGCGCAAGATTCGGGTCGTTGCGAACGGAGCTCCGGGTGAGACTGAGGCATGGAGAGCCGATGTTGGACGACGTGTTTGAGCCCAGCCCCGCCGACTACGCGAGAATTCAACGAGCCATCCAGTACCTGATCGATAACGCTGAGGTTCAGCCTTCGCTTTCACACACCGCAAATGCAGCAGGACTGAGTGAATTTCATTTTCAGCGGCTGTTTCAAACGTATGTCGGCGTGACTCCCAAGACGTTCCTTCAGGCGTTAACCCTGGAAAAAGCCAAGGAACGGCTGGCTCGCTCCGAAAGCCTACTCTCGACGAGCCACGGCGTCGGCCTGAGTGGAGCAGGTCGACTGCACGATCTGTTCGTTTCCATGGAGGGAATGACCCCGGGAGAGTTCAAAGCGGGAGGGATCTGCATTCATTACGCGATTCTCCCAACCCTGTTTGGACAGGCCCTGTTTTCCGCGACCGACCGTGGATTATGCGGACTGACGTTTGTAATGGAGGGGGAGGATCCGCTGAGCGATCTTCAACAACGTTGGGACGGAGCCACCTTTTCCGAGTCCCCGGCCTTTCTGGAGCCGTACGCGCGCGAACTGGACGCTCGCCTGGCCGGAAAAGCCCCAAAACCACTTTCGTTCCTACTCAAAGGCACCCCTTTTCAGGTGAAGATCTGGCAGGCCCTGCTTCAGATCCCCGAGGGTTCGATGCTGAGTTATCAGGGTTTGGCGCAGCTTTCGAGGCATCCGCGGGCTTCCCGGGCGGTGGGTACGGCGATGGCTGCGAACCCGATCGGGGTGTTCATCCCTTGCCATCGGGTGATCCGAGGGACCGGAGTGATCGGTCAGTACCGATGGGGGAGCGGACGCAAACGGGCGTTGTTGGCGTTGGAAAGCCGCTCGGCGGGATAGTAAATGGGTTTACTATTCCTGAGCGCCAGGGTTCCATTTCGCCCAGGTTTTCTGGATCTTTCGCGGAAACTGGGCCATTCGGCGTTCGATCTCAGCTTTCCAAACAGGCCAATCCTTATGAGTGGCGATCAATTCGACGTCCGCCCGATCCCGGGGGCCGCCCGCGTACACCTTGAGCACCACCAGTGCGACCGGAGACACCGCCTCCAACAATACGCCACCTAGCTCGATTTTCCCGCCCGGTTGCTGAAGGAGTTCCGTCAGCCACGGCCGGTTCAACACGATCACTTGAACCGGCACCCGCGGATCGCCCTCGTCCGGCCACCATTCGACCACCGCATCCAGGGGATCCAACGGGCTATCTGCTCGGCGGATCGCCCGATCCGGGTTCGCCGGCCACGAATCCGACAGCAGAGCGGGGGAGTCCACCAGAAGGTCAATATCGACCGTCGCTCTGGGGAGATGGAGGGAGCCCAAGGCCTGTCCGCCGATCACCCGAAAGAACCGTCCATCCAAGTGCGCCAGCGCCTCTTTGAGAAATTCAAAAGGATCAACGTGAGCGATCACTCATCACTCCCGAATGCTCCCGACCGATCTGCCCCGCATCGTGAATCGCACGGAGCGCAGCACTACGGGAACACCCATGCTCTCGCATGTAGCTTTGAACCACCGCTTCACCGAGCCGCAACGCACTCTCGCCGGCCTGTTTGGGGTCGGTGATCAGACGCGGGCGACGTTGCACGACAGAGGATTCCATAGGGAGACTCTAGCACCACGGCCTACTAACAGCCATCCATCGAAGGCTTGGGCGCCCGCGACACCCTTTCGACCGTCCGTTATTTGGCTCCCGCTTGGAGAAAGCATGTCCGTTTCGAAAGCGATCTTTGCCACCCTGGTCATGTCACAAGCCTCGTTGTGCCGACACGCCGAACCGGAAACGATCGAAATACCGCCAGTACCTCCCGTTTCGAACAGCGCGATTCCATGGGAATCTTTCTCAGGGGAGCGCGTCGCCCAAACCACAGGAAGGCCGCTGTTTATTAACTTCAGGGCCGAATGGAGCATCGGCTGCAAGGTGAATGAAGTTAAGGTGCTTTCCAGTCCTGAATTCCAGTCTTCCCTGGCTAAGAATGCGGTTATTCCCCTGTGGGCCGATTTGACACAAGGAGACCCGGAGATCGCCGCCTGGCTGGAAAAATACCAGCGAACCGGCGTGCCCACCTACATCGTGGTGCCCGCGGATCGAAGCAAACCAGCCCTCGTGCTACCCGAATACCCTTCTCTTCGGGATCTCACCGATGCACTCGATCAGGTCGGATCCACCAAATAGTAAAGTACTTTACTTCTCGGCCTCGAAAAACACCGCCAACATCTCCGCCACCTCCTCCGGACGCTCCTCTTGTAGAAAGTGCCCGCAATCTGCCAACTCCGTGATTTCCATCGCCGGGAGATCCGCCCGCAGCCTCGCCACCGTGTTGGCGATGTCCGGAAGCGCCCAATCGCGGCGACCATAGATCATCCTGGCCGGCACCTTCAAAGCCTTGATGTATCCCGCCACTTCCTCAAACCCCTTTGGGCTGAAGTTGGTGATGGCCTTGGCCAACGCCCGCCGAGCCTGCGGCTCCTGAAACTGCGAAGAGTACTTTGCCAAATCCTCCTTGGAAATCTTGGAAGCGTCGGCCATGCCGACCTGAATGGCCTTGCGGATCGACCAAGGATGCGTCGCCGCCGCGCGCAGCCCGGGCGTGGCGAGGCCCAGGATAACCCCCTTCAAGAACAACGAAATCTCAGGATAAATCAACGTATTTGTCAGACCTAGCCTGGTTACCCGTTCCGGCTGTTGGCTCGCCCAGTACAGGCCGGCCGGTCCCCCCAGATCGTGCACGACCAAGCCCGTCTCAGCGACACCGAGCTGTTCCAGCGCTCCATCCAGCATTTCACGGTAGTAGCGAAAGCTGTAGCTGGCATCCAAGGGTTTGTCGGAATCCCCGAACCCCGGCAGATCGATGGCGATCACCCGATGTTTCGCAGCCAATCGGGGCATCATCCGACGCCACAAAAACGCCTGTGTCGGCCACCCGTGAAGCAACACGATCGGAGGCCCCTCTCCCGCCGTCAACGCGTGGAGTTTCACACCGGAAACCTTGGTCCAAACACTGGTCAACAGCATCAGGATCTCCCTTTTCGAAAGCCTATCCCGCCTCCATCGCGAACGTGATATGGTCAATTGATTTACTATTTTCCTCGCACAGGACCCCATGCTCGATCCCTCCTGGCACCACGCCGCCGCCCTCGCCGTGATCGCCACCGGCGTGTTCACGGCCGCCACCTTGGTTTGGATGCCTGCCCCATATGGGCGGCATGGGACTGGAGGTTGGGGGCCACAAATTCCGCCGCGTTGGGGATGGATTCTCATGGAGTGCCCCAGCGTGTTCGCATTTCTGGCGTTCTACCTTCAGGGAAAGCACGCGGGCGAAATGCTCCCTCTTCTATTACTCTTCGTCTGGCAGGCCCATTATATTCATCGTACGCTCATTTTCCCGTTTCGGCTTCGAAACCAGGGGAAACCCATGCCGCTGTCCATCGCAGCCATGGGAATGGCGTTCAACCTCGTCAACTCCTGGTTGAATGCCACTCAGATTTCGGAATACGGGGACTACTCCACCTGGCAGATGGATCCCCGGCTCTGGATCGGCCTCGCTGTGTTTGCCCTGGGCTTTGGGATCAACCTGCACGCCGACACGGTCCTGATTCATCTGCGAAAACCCGGCGAAACTGGCTACAAAATCCCCCACGGGGGGTTGTACCGGTGGATCACCTGTCCCAATTACTTCGGTGAAATTCTCGAATGGACGGGCTGGGCGATCGCAACGTGGTCGGTGGCCGGCCTTTCGTTTGCACTCTATACGACCGCAAATCTGGCCCCCCGCGCACACACACACCACCACTGGTACCACTCCAAATTCCCGGATTATCCAAAAGAACGAAAGGCGTTACTGCCGGGACTTTGGTAAACACCCACCTCGTTGCATTATTATTGGTAAACTCCGACTCAAGGAGATCCATTGAACACACGAATTACAGCGCTTCTTATCTCGGCTATCGCGCTATCGTTCGCTCCCGCTGCCCAAGCGGATCCACCAAAACCGAAACCGTCCGCCACCAAACCCGCACCAAAACCCGCGTCAAGACCCGCCCCGCCCCCGGCAGGGCCCTCGAATGCGGAAGTCCTTGCTGCAGTTTCGGAGCTTCGTACTGCCCTTGATGCGGTGAGCGCCGATCTCAAGACGTTGCACGAAGAAGTCGCAGAGATCCAAGCGTCGCTGGCGCCCGAACCGCCACCCGAACCCCCGGTGCCCGCAGAACCTGCCATCACCCCCGAGCTTCAGGCGAGGCTCGACGCCCTGGCGGTCGAACAGCAGACCGCAGCGGAGCAGCTTCAAAAACTCCAGCTCGCGGTGGAAGGTGGCCTCGATCCCGCGCTCATGGCCCCGAGCATCGCTGCCGCGGAACAGAAAATCGCCGATCTCTCCGCGCAAATCGCGTCGGTCCGCGCTGAAGCGGAAGCTCCGCCCCCTGCGACCGAACCGGAGGAACCAAGCGCACAACCCGAGCTTCCAAACACCCCCTGCTCCCTCGGACTTTCGGTCTCCTCCGCATACGTATTTCGCGGCGCAAACGTATTTTCCGACGGCAACCCCAATCGGCAACACCCCTTGTTGGCGCCTTCTGCCCGCTGCGACCTCGGTAAAACCGGCGCTTGGGTCGCCTATTGGGGCGGGTACCAGCTGGGCGGCTCCAATGCACCCGACCTCGTCGCCTCCGGCCTTGGCCATGAACAGGACATCGTCTTTGGTTTTGAGCGACCGTTCTCGGAGAACGGCCCGATCGGAACCGTCACCCTTACCGCCTACGTCTACCCCTTCGCGACCAAAGCGGCTGCAGGAACGCTCGTTCCGACCTACCTCGAGCCCATGGTCGGGATTCGAACGTCCGGCGCCACCACCGCAGGCCTAAAAGTCGGGTACATGCTCGGCCTTCAAGAAGCGATCTCGGTATACCGCTACTTTTACCTCAACCCGACCATCGCCCGAAGTTGGAGTCTCGGGTCGGACTGGTCGACGGCATTGAGCCTCTCCCTCGGATACAAGGCGTACACCGCGTCGGATGCGCCGACCGCCAATGTGTTCGACGCCCAGACCGACTGGCTGTTTACGAAACCCTTGAGTTCGCGGTTGTCGGTCAGCCCTGGCGTGCACTTGGCAGGTACGAACGCCCCAGACGGCGCCGCGTTGACGACGTGGATCAGCCTGGATGGCGCCTTCGATATCTAGGGCCTGTCTTCAAAATCAGATCAACCATATCCGAATTGACGCCACCAACACAAAGCCAAGGAACTGCGAGGCATTCTTGTCGTAGCGAGTGGCGA
>SYKL01000294.1 GCA_005797785.1 Pseudomonadota bacterium
ACCCCTGACGTTGAATTACTATTCTTTCAAATCAGCGAGGAAATGCACCAATCGGCGGACATGTTCGCAGCGGGGCAAGCGTGACCACCACCCCCTTCTCCTTGACCCCGGACCAGTTCGCCGCGTTCCGGCAGTACATCTACAGTAAATGTGGAATCTACTTTCAAGCCGACAAGAAGTACCTGCTGGAAGGCCGCCTCCAACAGCGAATCGTCGCTTTGAAGCTTCCCGACGCCGCAGCGTACCTGAAGTTCTTGCAGACCAGTGCGATGGCCAAAGCGGAGATGGACGGGCTCTTTGACGCCATCACCATCAACGAAACCTATTTTTACCGGCACCCCGCGCAGATCGACACCTTCCGCGACAAGCTCGTACCCGAGATCCTCGAAACCCGAAAGAAAGCTGGTCGCAACGAGATCCGGTTGTGGAGTGCTGCTTGTTCCACCGGCGACGAGCCCTACACCTTGGCGCTCGCCCTTCGCGAAAAGCTAGGTTCCTCCCTACCACAATGGAAGACCTACATCTACGCCTGCGATCTTTCGCCGAAGGTGCTGATCCCCGCAAAGGCCGGGCTGTACAACGATTACTCCGTGCGCCACATTCCGCAGCCACTCAAAGATCGGTACCTGCGGGCGGACGGTCCTGGGAAATGGGTTTTGGACCCGACCATTCGTTCGATGGTGACCTTCGATCAGGCCAACCTCTCCGCCACCGAGCATCTCCCCCGAACCCGGGACATGGACGTCATCTTCTGCCGAAACGTCCTCATCTACTTTGACGCGCCGGCAAAGACCAAAGTGATCGAAAGCTTCTACCAATCGCTCCGACCCGGCGGTTCGTTGATCATCGGACCCGCCGAGTCCTTGCATGGGATCCACAAAGGATTCAAGATGGTCCTGCATAATGGCGCGGTCGTCTACAAAAAGGAATAACGCGACGTCGGTGGACGCCGATCCCATTGTCGCGCGCTCCAGTCCTCGGCCGCGGGCCATCCGCCCAGCGTACCTCCGGGCTTCGCGCACTCCTCGGCCTCGCCGTCCACCGACGCCGCGGCGGTTCCCGACGCCGATCCCGTTGTCGCGCGCTCCAGTCCTCGGCCGCGGGCCATCCGCCCAGCTTACCTCCGGGCTTCGCGCACCCCTCGGCCTCGGCGCCCACCGACGCCGCGGCGGTTCCCGACGCCGATCCCGTTGTCGCGCGCTCCAGTCCGGCTAGCGCTCCCCGACGATCACATACGTCCAAGGCACCGATTCCAGGCGCCGCCAGGCGAGCCATTTCGGTTGCGCACCGACTTCAAACTCTCGGTACCCGGTTTCTTCGCCGCGGATCCGTTCCCACTCTTCAAAGGGGGAAGGTGTGTACTCCGTGAGCGTCCGCGCAAGGGCTTTTTGGCTCGATCGCACGGCCACACGCCCCTGTTCGTCCACCAGAAACGCCTCAAACGGCTGCTCCAACCCCTGAGGTTCCAGCAGGGTATCGATCACGTACCCAAAGGTGATGTCGACCGCCGCCACCCCCAAAAACTCCCCTTCCGGCGTGCGCAACGCCACCGAATCGGTGATCAGCAGGCCCATTCCGCTTTCGTCCGCATCCAGCGCACCCCACTGCGGACCAGGATTATCGCGGGCGACCGTGTACCAAGGACGCGTGCGTGGATCGTAATCGTCGGGGTACTCCCCTGCGCCTGGCGCACCCACCATCACCCCGGCGTCCGAAGCCACATACGCCCAAACCACCGGCGTGCCGGTCTCGGCGATCTGGCGACGCCGCTCGGACGCCATCGCCCGCTCCGCATCGGGGCCCACGCTCCGCAGTTGGGAGAGCAACAAAGCCGGGTGTAGCGACGCCAATTGGTCAACTTCTTTACTAACTGCCGAACGCGGTACCCCCACGGCGACCACCATGTCCGGCCAATCCACGCTGATCGGCATTCCATAAACCGAGGAAGGCGCCAAATCGGGCGGCCCGCCCGCCACAAAATCGTCGGGAAAGTAGGCCCGGCCCGCCGGTGCCGGCGACATCAGAGCGTGCTCCGCTGCAAACGCAACCCCCTGAAGAATCCCCTCAAACTCCAACAACCGTTGGTCGATGCGGTGCGCTTGCGCTCCCACCGACGACAACACCCCTTGCAACCGCTCCTCACGCGCAGCAGCCGCGCGCTCCGAAGCTTCCAACGCGGCCTTGCCCGCGGCCAGGGTCACCAAGCCGACCAGAAACACCGCGAGCACCAAGCTTAAACCAATGTTTAGCGTGGCCAATCGGTGGCGGCTGATCCACCGCAACACCCGCCGCAGCACCGTGTCTGGAGCGGCAGCTACCGCCTCATCCCTCAAAAAACGTCGAATATCCTCAGCAAATGCTTCCACATTTCGATAGCGGTCGTCGGGACGCCGCGCCACCGAGCGCACCAGCACCGCGCGCAGGTCCGCTGGAACCGCGTTCAACGCCGGGTGATTGGGGATCTCCTCAGGGAATTTGGCGCGCTCCAACGTCACCAACTCAAACAGGATCACCCCCAGCGAAAACAGATCCGCCCGCCCGTCCAATTCGTGGTGAAAACCCGACGTCTGCTCGGGCGACATGTACGCACGGGTGCCGATGATCCGGCCGACCTGTGTTCCGTCGCCTTCGACCTCGGAATCCGTCGCCTCCTCCGGCTGGCCAATCCGCCGCGCCAACCCCCAGTCCATCACATGGACCTCGTAAAAGGCGCCAACCATTACATTTTCGGGCTTCAAATCCCGATGAATCACACCCCGGGAGTGCGCGTAGGCGATCGCATCGCACACCGCCAAAAACAGCTCCAACCGACCAGGCAAAGCATGCCGAACATCGAGCTTCGCACGCTCTTTCTGAAGCGCTGCCGTGTGGCTGATGAACTCTTTTAGCGTCTGCCCACGCATCAACTTCATGGTGTAGGCGGGGCCAGCCTCATCCTCATAGTAGCTGTGCACCGGCACAATTCCCGGATGCACCAACTGCGCAGTGATCTGCACTTCCTTTCGAAACCGCCGCAACAAATCCGGTTTCGCGGACAACATTGGGTCCATCCGCTTCAACGCCACTGTGCGGTTGAGCCGTGGATCAAACGCCAAATACACCGAACCCATCGCTCCACGGCCGATTTTCGTGACCTGCTGCGGCTCCACCGCCGCCATCGGCGACACCAACACCGGTTCCGTCTCCTCCGCCAACACCTCGCGCAGTCGGGAGTCCGTGATTTTACCGCTCGCATGCAACCAACCGACAAAGCCGTCGAAGGTCCACGTCCCCTCAAACGAGGCAAGCCATTCGTCCATCTGTACGCGCTCTTCCTTGGTAAAGCGCTCTCGCCAGGACGCTTTCGACACGCTCACCTCACCACGGCGCGGGGTGATAGTCTTTCAAGAACTGACCATTTCGGTGTTCGCCGGTTTGAAACCCGTGGAAAATCGGGTCCACAATGCGCGCCGCCCCATCCACCGCATCGAGCGGCGGATGAAAATCCAGCTCCGCCCGCTTTCTCTCAGCGATCGCCGCCGAGTCTTCATCGGTGATCCACCCGGTATCGACGCTGTTCATGTGGATGCCGTCCCGCGCATAATCGGGCGCGGACGTGCGGGTCATCATGTTCAACGCCGCTTTCGCCATGTTGGTGTGCGGATGTTTATCGGTCTTGAACATCCGGTAAAACTGACCTTCCATCGCCGATACGTTGACGATGTGCTTGTCATTGGTGGGGACGCGCACCATCAACGGCTTCAACCCTTTGTTGAGCAGGAACGGCGCAATCGCGTTCACCAATTGCACTTCAAACAGCTCGGCCGCGGGAACCTCCGCCAGGGTGAGCCGCCAACTGTTCTTTTCGCGGAGATCGACCTGCTGTAGATCGCCGTCCAGGCGCCCCGCTGGGAACCATTCCGGGTTCGCCTTCCGATCCTCCTCCATCAACGGCACCTGCGACAAGGCTGCAGGGTCGAGAAGGCCCACATCGAGGCCCCGGACGGTCAGCGCCTCCTGCGCCTCCGGCAAGGCCCTCAACTGCTCGTAGGCCCCAAGAACGGCCTGTTCGGCATCGGTGAGCGCGCGAACCGGCTTCCGCTCGGCTTCCAACAGATGTGCATAAAACCCGGACGGCCGACGCACCGTCTGGCAGGCGTTGTTCAGCAGGAAATCCAGCCGCTCCAATCGCGCGACTTGATGCTCACACCAGGAGACCACGCTGGGCGCATGCCGGAGATCGAGCCCATGCACCTCCAAACGATGCCCCCAATCCGAAAAATCGGGCTCGCTCGCATACCGGGTCGCCGCATCCCGCGGAAACCGCGTGGTCGCAAGCACCTTGCAGCCGGAGCGAAGCAGCATCAACGAGGCTTGGTAGCCGATCTTCACGCGAGCGCCGGTGACCACTGCCACCCGGCCGCTCAAGTCCGCCTTGGGCGAGCGCTTTGAAAAGTTGAACTCCGCACAGGGAATGCATAGCTGGTCATAGAAGAAATGTACTTCCCGAAACTTCTTTTTGCAGATGTAGCAGGCGCGCTCGTCCTGAAGTAGCGGCGTCTCTTCCGGCTCCGGCCGAGGAAAAATCAGTGTCGGACGCAAAGGATTATTGCGTCCCTGCCGGATCATGGCTTGTTCGAGCGCATTGCGGTGGTCTTCGCGCGCCTGCTCCTTCCGCTGCCGCTGGATCTCCTTAGTGATCCGGCGTTGCGCCGCCCGATCGGGACGGGAAACCCTGCCCGCCACCCGACGCAACTGATCGAGCTCCTCTCGAGAAAGGCAGTTTAATGCCTCCCGATCGTTCGCCATTTGTTCGAGCCAAGCGATGGCCGCAAGGCCCGCTTCGCGAAGATGTGCAAAGTCCGATGTCGATGCCATGCCTCCCCGTTAACGTATCAGCGGCGCCAAATCTCGTGAGGACCCCATGATTTCGCTGTTGTTTGCCGCGGCGCTGGCCGCTCCCAAGGAGGTGCGCGCCGCCCGTTCAGCACTCACCCCCTTTGTCGAAGATCCGCAATTAGAGCGCGCTTCGGTAGGTGTCGTCGTCCACGACCCCTCCACCGGCCAGGATTTGTACTCGTACAATGCGGACATTCTCCTGGCCCCCGCCTCCACCGCCAAGCTGACCACCGCCGCCGCAGCGCTCGATGTGCTCGGTCCAGACTGGCGTTTTGTCACCCGTATCCATGCCCAAGGCACCCTCACCAAGGGTGTACTGAAGGGCGATCTGGCGATCCTCGGCAGCGGCGATCCGTCCCTGGGCGTCGCCGATCCACAAGCGGCCGTCGAACTCTGGGCGAGCCAGCTCAAAGCGCAGGGCATAACTTCGATCACGGGCGACATTCTCGCCAACGATCGCGTGTTTAGCTGGCGCCCACTCGGGGACGGTTGGACGTGGGACGACGGCCTCTGGCGGTACGGCGCGCCGATCACCGGTTTAAACCTTGGTCACAACACCACCACCCTCACCATCACCGGTGCAAGCAAAGACGGAAGCCCGGTCAAGATCGATGCCGGCGCGCTCAAAGACTGTATCTCTCTCGACAATCAAGCGACAACCGGTTCCGCCTCCCTGGCGATCGACCGGCCCCCCTTCGATCCGCAGGTGCGGCTGTGGGGGAGCCTTCCCCGCGGTGAAACTCGCACCTTGACCGTGAGCATCGTCGATCCTCCGTTGTGCGCCGCCACCCTGCTCAAGAAGGTGTTGATCGCCAACGGGATTTCCGTGGAAGGCAAGGTTCGCCGCACCGACTCCACCGAAGGTACTGAGCTTCTGCGGGTCGAATCCGCCCCCTTGAGCGAACTCCTCAAGGAGACCCTCAAAACGAGCGACAACCTGTACGCCGAGGCGATCGCCCGTTCGATCGATCCCGAGCCGATCAAATCGTATGCGGGAGCGTCCATCAAGATCGCGCAGACCCTCGCAAAAGCAGGGATCACCACCGACGAATACCAACAGGTCGACGGTTCCGGCCTCTCCCGCCGCGACCGCATGACCGCCTGGTCAATGGTAAAGTTACTTGACTGGTCCTCCCAGCAGACCTGGGGCTCCCTCCTCCAAGACATGCTTCCCATCTCGGGTGTGGACGGCACCCTTGCCAAACGCCTCGCCGGCACCTCCGCCCAGGGCCGCCTCCTCGCCAAGACCGGCACCATCAACGGCGTCTCCAATCTGGCCGGTTGGCTGAACACTCCCAACGATCGGTCGCTGCTGATCGTCATGTTTGTGGATGGGGCGTTGGCCCCCGCAGGCGAGATCCGCGCGCTCCAAGACCAGGCGATCTTGCGTCTGGTAGAGTCGGCCCCCAAACCCAAAAAACGGCGCAAGTAGCTTCTGTCGGCGCAGATTGGGCAATAATGGACCCGCATCGGGTGAATTGAACATGCAGATCGCCAAACTCCGCGCCATTGTGCCACCGTCGTTCGATATCGACGGGAAATTACAGGCGTTCCTGCAAAAGTATCCCAATGCCGATGCCGCGGCGTTCGCGATCCACCTTCAGCATACCAATGTGATCACCCCGGCTCAGCTCCAGGAATGGCTGACCAACGGCGACATCCAGATCGGCGGGGAACTCAAAAAGGTCTCCGGAAGCCACCAATTGGTGAGCGTGCTCGGGCGCGGCGCCATGGGAGAGGTGTATGTCGCCCTCGATCCCGAGCTCAATCGAAGCGTAGCGATCAAGCTACTGGATCCCCGGCGCGCCGCGGATCCCTCCTTCCTGCGCCGGTTCATTCACGAAGTGCAGGTCACCGCTCAGCTGGACCACCCCGGAATTGTGCCGGTCTACGGTCTCGATACGCGCGAAGATGGTCGTGTCGGCTATTCCATGCGCATCGTGCGCGGCCGCACCCTGCGCGAGTATTTCAATGCGATTGCGGCCTTCCACGAAAAGAAGAAAAAGCCCGACGAACGCCACGCACTTCCAGCCCGCCTGCTGATTTTCCTGGATCTGTGCAATGCGATCCACTACGCCCACAGCCGAGGCGTCATTCATCGGGATTTGAAGCCGCCCAACATCATGATCGGTGAATTCGGTGAAGTACTGGTGATGGACTGGGGCATCGCCAAAGTCCTTCACCGAGGAGAAGAACCCACCACCGCCTCGGAATACGGCGCCAGCCTGCCAGACGAAACCATCGACGGGGAGGCGATCGGCACTCCGACCTACATGGCGCCGGAGCAAGCGCAAGGCAAGAACCGAGAAATAGATGGAAGAACCGATCAATTCGCACTCGGACTGATCTTGTTCGAAATGCTCACTGTCGAACGCGCGTACACCGGCGCCAATGTCGCTCACCTTTTGATGCGCGCATCCAACGGCGACAAGAACCCTTTAAAGCACAAGTACGGCGAGCATATCCCTCGCGAACTCAAAGCAATCGTCAACAAAGCGACCGAGGTCGACCCCCAGCGCCGTTATGCTTCCGTAGAGGCATTAGCCGAAGATATTCGCCGATATTTGCGCGACGAGGCCGTTCTCGCATCCCCTGACGGCCTGGTTCAGAAAGCCTCCCGATGGATCAGCCGGCATCGCCAAGCGGTGCTGACCAGCGTCATGCTCGCCATCGGCTTGTCCATCGCGGTCGCGGGAGTCGCGTTGGCGGGGGTGGTACTGGCGTTTCGCGTGGTCGAGGAGCAAGCGCAGCAGCGCGAACTTCGCCTGACGCACGTTCTGGCGCAGGTAGCCACGCGATCCCATGAATTGGACGCCGCTTTTCTCCGATATGCTGGCCTGCTCGAAAACCTCGCCGGCGCCTCGGCGGTGGCCATGCGGGGCCCCGCTTCCACCGAAAAGGTATACTACGCTCCTGATTTCTTCGATCCCGAGCGCGCACCGCCCGATCTGGCCATGTCCCCGATCTATGAGGTTCCGGCGAGCTTTGATGCGGACATCGTGCTTGCGCCCGGCGTACTCGCGGAGGAGCACCTCGACGAAATCGGGCGACTGAACTCCCTCGAAGGGCACCTCCGCAACTCGTTGATTCGCGGGTACGCCGACAATGGTCCTGCCCTGCCCGAAGAGGCCCAACGAAAGATCGTTTTCACCGATGGCATGGCCACCGTTTGGACCTACATCGGCACGGAATCCGGCATTTTGATCGGCATGCCCGGAACCGGCGAATATCCAGAGGATTACGACCCCCAACAACAACGGTGGTACAAACGGGCGGTGACCCGACCGGGCATCCAATGGGAGGCTTCCGACGACGAAAGTGGGCAGGGCCTGCTTTTGACGGTGTGCGCCGCGATCCGGGACGACGCCAACCAGCTGATCGGCGTCGCCGGACTCGACGTTTCCGTGAAGTATGTCGCCGAAACGTGGCTTACCCCACCGGGTCTCGAAGGGGTCACTGCGCGATTGGTGGACGTGGATAACCGCGTCGTCGCTGGACCCGACGCGGAATTGATGAAACCCTTCCTGCACCCCGAGATCAATGACGCCGTTCAATCGGGCGAAACCGCCGGACAACGTATCCTTGACGGGGAGCTGGTGATCTGGCACCAGCTGAAATCGGTCGGTTGGACCTACGTGGTTTCAGGTCCGGAAGCTGAGCTGTTGCAGTAGGCGGCGGTGCTCTCAGAACGCTTCGTCGTGCATTTCCATCAGCTCCAGCGTGCTCTGTTCGACCAACTTCCGCGTCAACGTCAAACCCGGAAGCACCTGCCGGCTCCAATACCGGGCTACGGCCAATTTCCCGGAATAAAATCCACGGTCTTCCTCACTGGCGGTTGGAAGTGCACTCACGGCGACCGCGGCTTGTCGCACCAGCAACCACCCGATCACCAATTCCGCGACCGCAAACAGCACCTTGTTGCCGTGCAAGCCGACATGGTAAAGCGATTCACCAATTTTCCCCATCAGCGCACCGAAAATGCCGTTCAATTCGCCTAGTCCCTTGGCGAGTGCTTGGCGATCGGCCTCCAATGCGGGCCCGCCTTCCTGAGTTTCGATGGTCTTTTGGACCTGCCCGAGCAAGCTCCGTAGAGTGGTCCCGCCATCTTTCGCGATCTTCCGAAGGATCAAGTCCAATGCCTGAATGGCCGTCGTTCCTTCGTAGAGGGTATCGATCTTTTGATCGCGGAGGTATTGCTCGATCGGGTAGTCCTGGCAGTATCCCGATCCGCCGAAGGTCTGCAGTGAAAGTGTCAAAAGCTCAAACGCACGTTCGGAGCAATACCCCTTCACCAGCGGCAACAGCAGGTCGTTGAGCGCTTCCAGCGACGCCGCAGCCGGCGCGCCGTGGCCTCCCGCGATCGCCACTTGATCCTGAATGGAC
>SYKL01000295.1 GCA_005797785.1 Pseudomonadota bacterium
ACATCGGCTAAGGGGAGGCACCGCACAGGGGGATGCATGTTCTTCGAGCGACCCGAATCGCCACGCATTTTGGAGAATGATTACCTCGACTTCTTTACGCGCGTTCACTTCGCGTCCGTGCCGTTGTTGTTCGTACCCATCACGCTTTTTGGGCTCACGTACAGCGTTATCGGCGCCGGGGTTTCGATTCCAACGACGCTCGGGCTGTTTGTCATTGGCTGGTTCGCGTGGTCGTTGTCCGAGTATTGGTTGCATCGCAAGCTGTTTCATTGGCAGCCCGGAGGAAAGTGGGGCGAACAACTTCACTTTTGGCTGCACGGCATCCATCACCGCTGGCCCTCGGATCCCTATCGATTGGTCATGCCTCCGTTCGTGAACCTCACCATTTTGGTTCTGGTTGCCACTCCCGTCCTCTGGGTTGCTCCCAAGCTTGGATGGGGTTTTCTCGCCGGCTACACCTGCGGGTATATGTATTACGATCTGATGCACTACTACTTGCATCACCATAAGCCAAAGCTTGCATACTTGAAAAAGCTCAAGGCGCACCACATGAACCACCACCACAATAAGACCGAGCAGCGTTTTGGCGTGTCGTTCATCTTGTGGGATCGCGTTTTCGGAACCATGCAATAATCATTGCAGTGACCCGTAGGCCTCCGATCGGGAGTTCCGATGCAACATTCGTCTGGGTTTCTAGCGCTATGTAAGGACGCACAATCGCGCGTTCGCGAGATTTCCGCCGAAGACGTCCGCGAGCTGCAAGTTTCCGGAGCCACGTTTCACCTGATCGACGTTCGCGAAGATCACGAATGGAACCAGCAACATGCGGCGGGCGCCCAGCATCTCGGCCGGGGCATTCTGGAGCGCGACATCGAAGGCCGGATCCCCGATCACGATGCGGCGATCGTCCTTTACTGCGGCGGCGGCTATCGTTCCGCCTTGGCGGCCGACAACCTTCAGAAAATGGGCTACACCAACGTGCGATCGATGGCGGGCGGTTTCAAAGCCTGGCAAGTGGCCAATTTCCCGGTGTCGACGCTTACGACGGCGCGCTGATCTCCCTCCAGGCCGCCGGAACCAAGACCCCCAGGTCCTTCAGGCTCTGGCCTTCTCCCTCATCGAGCCGCCATTCTGCCCCCTCGCCGAGAGACTGCAGCGCAGCAGCGGTCGCGGGCGACAGATCGAGCACCACCACATCACCGCTGACTCGCCCCATCACAAAGCAGCTTTCTTTCTCTGGAATGACGTCCCCCTGCAGGCCATTCTCCCACCAGCAAAGGCCTTGATCCACCGCCTCTGCCGCGGCCACCACATCGTAACGGTACTTGCCGATCAGCAACCCGTCCGCCAAACGCCACTTAGAGTCTCGAGACTCGCCGCCGAGCGCCGCCGCGTTTTCATCGCCCGAGCCCAGGTGCGCCAATGCACCTTCGTATTTCGCCAAGTCCTCTACCAGAGGGTGATCCTTCAGGAAGGCGGAGAATCGAAGCCCCAGCGGATCCCGAGAGGGCGAGTCGGCCTGGGCAAAGGCGGCAACCGCCGAAAGCAGTCGATCATTCAACAGGTCGGACGACAGCGGAAGCGCACTGCGAACGCCATCGATTAACGAAGCGACCCCATGCCCGTATCCCTTCGGAAGATCGTAGCCCGCGGCAAACACCTCCTCTGGAGTGGGCAACACCCATTCCTCGTGCAGTTGTTCGTAGGTTTGCATAGCTTGAAGCAGGGCTTCCGCGGCCTCCCGTTCCACCTCTCGGGACGCCTCTCGGGTGGCCGGCATCACCTCAGAAAGCGCATCGATCGCGGTCAACAAGGTATCGGCGGCGTCCCCGCTGGTGTCATGCCAAACGGTATAGAGCCGCCACGCCACATCCTGCAAGATCCAGCGCCATTTTCCGTGCGTGGGGGTCGGCGCCAGCGGCACTAGAGCTTCACCCTCCGCGATCGCTTTCGCCACCGCCTGAACCCGATCGGTCAGCGTTTCGATCGAAGCGCTCCAACCTTCGCCTTCGCGTAGAAATCCTTCCGCATACCGCTGAAACGCAGCCGACTGCAACCGTGGACCGTGCGCGCCTGCATAAGCAACCCCATCGGAAGACAGATCGATCGATGCCCACGGATTCGGGATCGGTCGCCCTAAACGCCTCGATTTCGCAACTGCTGCCAATTCTCGATCCATAAATCGCGCGCCGTCCTCCAAGCGACGAAGCGCGTCCGGATCTTCGCTACGACAGACCGCCACCCGATCGCACGCAGGACAGAACGCGCGAAACAAGGCACCATCTTGTTCGTGGATGGGGCAGCGCTGCAGCGCGACTTCGTCCAGAAAATACCACAGGGTCACCGGCAACAACTCCGCCAAACGCCCCGCCAATGCATGAAAAAACGGCGAAGCAGAGCGATTCCAAGCAAATCCGACCAGACCGTGGCACAACTCGTGCGTAGACCACTTGGCGCGATGCCCCGGATGAAAGCCACCGATCGGTTGGTCGTGACGAAATCCCTGGTACTTGCGCTCCGGAAGGACCCCCGCTTCCCACTTCGGTGGATCCGCCAAATCGGTGCGCCCGATCGGAAGCCAATCCTCCGGCAGTTCACGAAACACATTGTGCTCGTAGTGAAACAAAAAGAGACCGTCCCGGGCCGCCAACTCCGAGGTCCGCACCGCCGCCGGACTGCGCACCGCTTCCGACAACGGCATGCCCGAAGGTACGGTCAAGTTCGCGAGGAAGGAAGGATTTCGCGCTCTTTCCATCAGGTAGTC
>SYKL01000296.1 GCA_005797785.1 Pseudomonadota bacterium
ACCGTCATGCCTTGATCCAAGATCAGTTTTGTCGCCTCGTTTTTAAATTCTGGAGTGAACTTTCGTCGCGTCGTTGTGGCCATAGTGGCCTCCTGGGCGACTACCTAACCGAGTGGTCCGCGGAACCGGGGCAAGGTCAGAGCGCCTGCTGAATGCTCTGGGTGTCGGCGACGCCGTCCGCAACGTCCATTTCCAGCGATTCGAGTCGCGCCAACGCACGAGGCGAAAGCCGAGATTTCACGCCACTTGCCTCGGACTCCGCCATGGCTTCGACCGACATGGCCTCGGTTTTCTGTGGCGAGGTCAGGCCATCGACGTCGGTGACCGCGGGCAGGTCCACCAGTGTCTTGCGTCGCGGTGCCGTTGCGTTCGGGGTTTCTGGGTCGCTCCCACCGCCTGCGGGCCGGAACATCCGCATCGGCTCTTTGGTGTTGGGAGCGGCCACCAATCCGGTGTCCGTGGCTCCTGGGCTGTGAACCCGATTGTTGGTGGAGTCGATGATCGTACCGTCGTCCAACTCGACCCAAGCGTGGGGGACGCGCCTGATGGTACCGTCAGTGTCGGTGAACGTCATTCGACCGAACACGATCTGGGATTCTTCGCCGCTCTTTGCAAGAGCGCCGTGTGTGTAGATCGCATTCTCGCGACAAAAATGCGCTTCGCCCTCTGAGTCGCCCAAGTCTTGGAGCCCGCCCGCATCGTTGTACCGCTTGAGCCAAGCTTCCTTTCCGCCAGGATCCTTCGCCTTGTTCAGTCCAAAATCAAGCTTTCGTGGCGCCTCGGCGATCGCTCGCAAGCGTTCTTCGCGATTGCGGAAGGTCGCAGCGTAGGCCGCTTGTTGGTCGATCATCCGCCGCATGCCCGGATCGTTTTCGTAGTCGGCAACGATCACATCTTCGGGTTTCCCGACCGGATCGCGCCAAGCGAAACGGCTCTGCTCAAGCCCGTCGCCGACCGGTCTCCAGTCGTCCGGCGCCTTGGTGCTCGTGGGGTCGACGGGCGGCCGGCTCGGCGACCACGTGTGGTCGGCGGGCACATTGGGGTTGGGTTCGGCGGAGGTGCGCGGTGGAGGGGCGACATGAGGGGCGGTATCGCCGAGGGCCATGGTTTTTGATGAATCCAGGTCTACCGTTGCGGGGACAGCCGTTTTGGGAGCCTGATTCGCCGAGTGTCGCGGGCGGTTGGTCCCGGGAAGCGCAATTTCCGCCTCATGGGGGTGGGTGGACGCCGACGACGCCTGATCAAACTCGGCGTTGATGACGTCTGCGGCGTGTCCCCCCGATATTCGCTCATCGATGGCTCGGTCGACATTTCCGGGATCAAAGAAATCAGGGATTGCCGCTCCCTTCTCTGAGCCGAAAGCGCGGGAGTAGGCCTCCGCGTTTTTGGGGTCGAGTTCCACATACCCCCGAGCCAAGATGTTCTGAGCCACATCTGGGGCGTTGCTGGCTAGGTGTGCGCCGGGGGCCGCGGCTGGTCGGTTTTGTGTCTCATCGCCGAAAAATTGGCGTGCGGTGGTATCGATCAGATACCGATGGCCCCCGACATTCACGACGGTGAAGGCATGATTGTCTTCGCCGCCGAATAGAACTTTTGCCTGATGTACCGCAATGGATTCGTTATCAACTCCCAGAGCACGCAATTGCTCAGCGACGCTGGTGGAGGCCATTCCGCACAGGCCACGCAGATCGTTTCCGCTTTCGAGCGACTTGCCGGAATCCACCAGCGCGGTGCGAACGACGTCGACGGCCTCCTTCACCAGGATCTCGGCTTGGCTGCTGGTCAATGGATCACCGCGACGCAAGGCCTCGGACACCGATTGTACATCCTCTCCGGAGGGGGTGGCGTGCTCTGTGGGGGTTTGACCCAGTTTAATGGGAGAGACGGCGACCGTGCTTGGGGGAGCGTCTCCGTGGTGAAGCCCCTCAACCAGGCTTGCGATATGGTCGACTGCGGGTGATTCACGCACATCGACGTCCTCGTCCGTCGGCTTGGCGCTCGGTTCCGGCTGGACAGTGGGCACTGCTGCGCCGTGGTCGGCGGCTTGCTGTTCGGCTTTCTGTAGCGACGCATTTTTCGCTGCATAGTCGGGATGATCTGGCGCAAGGCCCTGAAGTTCGCCTTTGAGGCGCGCTGCCTTTCGCGCCAGGTAGTCCCGAGCGATTTGGTCCGGATCCCTTGCTGAAAGGGCGGGCTCGGGCGCAACCGTGTGCGGATCAATCGGCGTGGTCGTGGGCTCCAATGACACAGGTGCACCGGGAGTGGCCTCGGCAGCGCCGCGGTCTTGCATGCGTTGCTGGTCGCCGGTCTGAATGTCGTTGATTTCAGTCGGATGGAGCAGATCAAGGCCCGCACCTGGCACAGCAGCGGCCGCACCGCGTTCGTTCATTCGCGCCCGATCGAGCTCGGCGAGCGCCGCCACTTCCGGGTCCAGGGCGGGGGCCCGTTTGTCCGCGCCGGTGTCCAGTTCGTGCTCGGGTTCGGCAGCGGTGGACGTTGCAATATTAACGGCGGCCTGACGCCGGAATCCCGCGTTGGCGTTGTTTGGACCGTCTTGCCGGTTCAGCCAGTTCGTCAGCCACCCGTTGTTCGGATTGTCGGCCATCACACCGGGCGTGTGAACGGACTTCTTTGCTGAATCCTGTAGCTTTTCGCTGGCGTATCCTTCCGCGCCGGGCTTGATGACATTTCCCCACAACGAAAAATTATCCTGCCATTTTTGCGATGAGGCGTCGGTGGCGTCGACGAATGCGTTTCCCCAATCGACGTCTTTTCCCGCCCTACGAGCGTCGCGTCGCGCCTCGGTCATGTTGTCGACCGTGCCGCCCAACAGTTGGTTGGCATTTTCGGAGAGAATGCCGGTACCTGCCTTGTTGAGCGGGTTTTCACCCGCGCCGACGTCGAGCACGGTGCTCACGGTATTGTTGACGGCGTTTTTTACAATGCTGCCTTGGAGGCGGAGCATGTCGGGTGCCACCGCCTCCAATTTGGCCATCTCGGCTTCGCTGATGGAGCCGTCTTCCATCGCTTTCTTTGAAAAATACTCATGTTCACGATCGGACTTGTTGACGTCCATGGCCACGTCAAAGGCAGTATTGGTGGCGGTGGTGACGACGCTTGGGTTTCCTCCACTGACCATGGCCGCGGTTGCACCCTTCGCCGCGGTTAAACTTGCGTCTTCCACGCCCCATTGGGCGGCGGTGAGGGCGTCGACATCCTCCAGGATGTAGTTGTCGGCGAAGGTACCGACTCCTTTCAGCGTGCCGTCCATGGCCGACTCGGCCACGCCGGCCATTTTCATGTTTCCACCGGACTTGACAAATCCGACGGTCCACGCGACTTTTTTTGCGGCGAACGTGGTGACATCGCGGGCGACTTCCAGCTTGGCCAGCTGGTCCTTCATGTCGTCCATCTCAGAGTTGAAGTTCTTCTGGACCTCGGACTCGAGTTCCTTGGCCTCCTCCATGAGTTGTTTGGCCCGACCGGGATCGACGACATCGCCGCCTCCCATGAGCGCGTCCATTTGGGCGATTTTCTTGTCGAGTCGCTCGGCGACTTCGGCGTCCGCCAAGGTCTCCTCAGCCCCCGAAAAGAACGAGTTTGCTGCTAGGCGTCCGCCGCTTCGTTCGCCGTTTTCCCCTTCACCGCCAAAGCGGTCGATCATCAAATGTTCGCGTTTTAGAGCTAGAAGTCGGGCTGCGTCCTTTTCATCTTTCAGCGGATCGGCGGCGTAGCGTGCGCCCTCCAGCGATGCTGGATCGACCCCATTGCGATCCGCCATGCTCATGACCACGTCGTACCCGACGTTGTTGGCGAGAGCGGTGAGCTGCGCGCCATTCAGCCCCGCCAGAGCTTGCGGATCGGCGGTGTTGATCGAGGGCAGCGGATTGCCACTTTCATCCTTGATCGTCGCCAGGAGTTCCGGTGTCAGAGTCTTAAACGTCTGATCGGCTCGTTCCGCTTTGTCCTTGGATTGGTCGAAGATCTCTCCGGCATTGCTGACCAGCTGGGCTGCGTTTGGATCGGATTCCGCCAACTTGCGAACCTCGTCGATCTCCGCGGCGGACAACTGGCCGAGGGCGCGTTGTACCGTTTTGGGATCCGCAACCCCCATACCTTGGCTTAACAACGTGCGTTCGCCGGCTACAATCTCCTGCAATGCTCCAGCGACCCTGCCCTGCTCCAGGTAGGCTGTCGCCGTCGTCAGGGCGGCGCCGTCGAGGCGTCCTTGGAGATCGGCCAGGAGGTCATGCCCAGTTCGCTCCTCGTACATCGCCTTCAATGCACTCATTTGTGCTTGATCGAGGCTGCGAAGAGCCTCCACCGTGAGCGCCCCGTTGCCCCCTGCCGTCACTAAGGAATTCAGCCGGCCTTGCAGAGCATCGGTGTTGACCGCCGCCATCGCTGCCGCCCTCGCCTTCTCTTGCGCAAGGCGGCTGTCCGCCACGGCCAATGCTTCGGTGGCTCCCATGAGGTCGCCGCCGAGCGCGGTGGAGACGGTGATTGCGGTTTGGCCGGAGGCGATCAGCTTGGGCAGATCGCTCAGCACCTGTTGTATGGTGGTATTCGCGGTCGTTTGGGCGGAGGTAGCCGTTTGGCTGAGCCCTGTGACCGCCTGATCGATCGCTCCCCGGGCGGTGGATATCGCCGTTCGCGCTGTTTCCAGCTGGATTTCTGTCTTTGCTTGTGCCTCCAGCTCGATCGAGGCGCCGGCTTGACCCATCGCGGTTTCATATGCGGCCACTTCCGCTGCACCGGTGGTTTCAAACTGGGATACCGCCGCTTCAGCGTCCGACTGGGCGGTGGTGATCTTGTCGTCGACGGTTTGTGAAAGACCGTCGGCGGCGGCCTGCATCGCGTCTTGCACTTTGGTGGCTTCGTCGGTAAGCGCGGTTTGCGCGGCATCCTTGGCCGCGTCGATCTGGCTCCGCAGCTCGTCAAGCATCGACCGGGCCTGTTCGGGATCGCTGACACTCTTGATTTGCTCACAGTTGGCTTGAACCGCGGCGAGACTGGCGCCCATCTGCGCGACGATGCCTTCAGCTTTCGCCGGAAGTTCCGCGCGCGCCGTCTCTGCCATGCCCTGCACTTGGCCTCGAACGTTGGTGACCTCGGTGTCGAGGGTGGGTTTGAGCGCCTGTTCAGCCGAGGTGAGCGTCTGCTGCGCGGAAACCCGCCCGGACTCGACGGTCGCTTCGACTCGGGCGGCTTCGCTTTCCGCTTTGGATTCTGCTGCAGAAACCAGGGTTCCCAGGTCGGCGTGCGCCTTTTCATTGGCGCTCTTCCACGCCATTTCCGCATTGCTTGCCTCGGAGGAAACCGCACTTTTTGCAGACGAGGTGGCCCGGGTCACCTCTGTGGCGGCGCGGTCCGCCGCCGATTGAATGGCGCTCGCTGCACGGCTTCCTGCGGCGTTTGCCACGCTTGCCTTCTCGGTGTTTTTGGCTTTTTCGGTTTCGTCCTCGGTTTGTTTGCTGGCGTACTTTTCGGCCTCGCGGCTGCCGATGCTGCGCGCTTCGCCGGCCTTTTGGGCGCCCAAGGCTCGGATCCCCGCCGCGCCTTGGGCGGCTTGATCCACCCGGCTGAGGCCATCCGCACCCAACTGTTGAGCTTCGCTGTGGACACCGTCGAACTGTGTATCGATCGAAGCGTCAACACTCTGCTTTGCGGCGGCGATCTGCGCGAGTGCCGACTCCTTTGCCGCCTGAAGCCGATCCGGGGTATCCAATAGAGCAGCATCCAAGCGCCCCTTGGGGCTTTCAAACAGGCCAGCTAGCCTGCCGTCGATGCCGTTGGCGACCGAATCGATGGTGCTTTCGCCGGTGGAAAGCCATGTGTCGATGTTTGCGGCGATGCTGGACGCGGAGGCTTCAACGTCGTTTTTGGCGGTGTCGATGCTCGATGCGAGAGCTGCCACCATCGTGCCGATCTGCGATGCGATGTCCTCGGGCGATTGCCCGGTGATTTCCTTCTGCAACTTACTCATGACGGGCGACGGGCGGCGTCCAGCACCTCCTCCGCGCCCAGCTCCCGCACCCGCCGTTGCGCTCTGCGGTGCTGCGGCGACGGGGGCACTTCCTGCGTCCGGACCGCCGATGGAGCCAAAGGCGGCGTTCGATTCGACCAGTATGGCCGCCTCGGCGTCGGCTTGAACGGCGGTGGCCTGCGCACCGGGAGTGTCGCCTCCGTCCGCGGGCGATGCCGGCGGTGGCGAGCCTCCCGCGGGGGCGTCGCCGGTTGGATCGGTGGGGGTTTGTTGCTCGGGTTTGGAAGCCTCGGCGCACAAATCGGGCGCTTCCGCCTCTTCGGATGGTGGTGCAACCGTCGCGGTTCCGGCACCTTCCTCGGTCTCGGTACCTTCGACGGCGCTGGGCAAGAGCCAAGAGTCCTCGGGGGTCACGTGGGCGTCTACGGGCCCTTGCTGCGTTTGGGCTTCAGGCTGGACTTGTGTCCCGGCGTCGACGGCGACCGGAGCCGGCGGAATGGGGCGTCGTTGCTGCATCGAATGCCTTGGCGCATGGAGGGGCATGCGCGTCTTTACAGTATAGACCGCCGGGGAGTGATCGGAATGGGGAGTTTGTAAAACTGACAGCGCCGATCGGTTTTGTGTTATCGGGCGGGATTGGGGATTGGCTTGGGCTGCACTTGGAGCGCGTGTGATGCCATCGACAAGTTTTCGTTTGGGACCCTACGGTGTGACTTCGCAGACCCCTTCGCAGAGCAGTCCTCCGTCCAAAGAGCAGCCTGCGAACTCCCCGGTGCTCCCGGTGAAGATCCACACCGACGGAGTTCCGGTGTTCGAAACGGTAGAGTTTGACATTTCGACCCTGCCATCGATGGAAAAGATGCCGTCCCAAGTTTGACCGCTGGCACCCCGAAGTATGGAATCGTGGACGACGAGGGTGCCGCCTTGATCCAGGACGACCTCGGTGCCTTGGACGAATTCCAGCGACACTCCTTCAAACGTGAGCGTGCCACCTGGAAAACTGTTGTCGGACAAGGACTGACTGAGTCGGTAGGGCACGTTCACGGGCCGGATCGTGCCGGCGTGAAATAGGCTCACCTCGACATAATCCTCGGTGTTCCCAGAGAAGTCGGATGCATCGAGCGGGTCGAGAGGGGTGAGGTCGGCGAGCTCGTCGGCGGGTTGAAGGGCCATGGGTCGGCCATTGCCGGTAAGGGTGTTTCGGGAAAAACTCGTGAAGTCGCAGTTCAAGCAGTAGATGCCGAGTTCGTGGCCGCTGATGGTGGAGTCCGTCATTTCGGCGGAGCAGGCCTGCAACGTCAGTCCGGTGGTGTCGATGCCGGGGCCCGTGAGGGTGGAGGCAGCGATGCTGACGCTGCCATTGGAGATGAAGACGCTGCCATGAATGTTGGCGTTAGTGAAGGACAGAAGGGTGGATTCCGTGGCAACGGAGCCGAAAAGCGTGAAGTGGCTGCCGGAGAGCACACTGCCATTTCCGCCCGTTAAATTACCGTTTTCGATCGTGACCCACGCGGTCGGATCGCCCTCGATCTTGACTTCGCCGGGGTAGGCGCCGTGTCCCGCGCGCAGGGAGTGGCCGTTCAAATCGACCACCGCCCCCGACAAAATCTCAAGTCGAGGCGATGTGGGTCCGCCGACTTCGTTGTCGCACGTCAGGACATGCGTTCGGTTGGCGGCCCACACTTCATCGTTTTCGACGGATCCGCAATGTAAAATCGGACAGGTGTCGGGGTTAAGGTCGGAACCGTCGCAGTCGTTATCGAGGTCATCGCACAGCTCTGGAGCGCCAGGGAATGTCTGCGGATCCAGATCGTCGCAGTCGGCGCCCCCCTGGGTTTCGGAGTCCGCGCCGTCGTTGTCGGCATCCCAATCGAAGATTTCGACGTTGGAACTAACAACATGGGAGAGTCCGTCCGCGTCGATGCCGATCGCTTTCAACGAATGTAGCCCGGTGGGCAGCGCCTCCAGGGTGGTCCAGGCCTCGTCGGAATCCCGCTGGGTGTCGCCCTCGGACAGGAAGCCATCCACCATCCAATAGATGGCGACCTCCGTGGGATCTCCGTCATTGTCGTCGATGTGAACCCGGAGGGCCAATGGATGGAGCGCGGAAACCGAGGCTTCCGGGCTTATCCAGGTAAGAACCGGTGGATGGTGAGGCGGCGGAAGATCGGTGTCCTCCACATCGGTGTCTTCTTCGGTGCAGGATTCGTCGATCTCACCATCGCAATCGTTGTCGTCGCCGTCGCAAAGTTCCGGGGCTTCGGGGTAAATGTCGCCATTGCCTTCGTTGCAATCGTAGGGTCCGGAAACTCCATAGGCTCCGGCTTGGCTGGGAAAGGACCCATCGTTGTCCAAGTCGAGGCGGGCCAGCACGGCTTCATCGCTGATGAAGCAACCGAGAAAGTGGATAAACCACATGGTCAATTCGTTGGCACATCGGTGTCATCCACCGATAGCCCAGGAAAATTGTCGCACCCGCCGTCGCAGACTACCAAATAGGGGTTGTACCCGGAGAACTCGGAGTTCTGAATGGTGAGAAAGGATCCGGTGTGGGCGACGATGGGGGCCCATGTGTTTGAGCCTGCGCTCTGCATTCGCACTCCGTCGAGGGTGAGATGTGCTCCTGATTCGAGGGAAAAACTGATATTCCCAACCTCGATGGTCCCCCCGCTGAACGTCACAGAGGCATTGGAGTACAGCTGAGCGCCGTCGAGACGCCAGGGCGCCCCGAGATCGGAGAGGAGGAGGCTTTCCGAGGAGAAACCACCGCTGAGCGGAATCGCATCGATGCCGTTGCCGACGTAGGACGACGAGCTGTCGAACCGAGCGAGGTCATCCAGTAAGAAGGTTTGAAGAGGATAGAATTCGTTTTCGGTGAGAACATTGTCGGTGAAAGTGTCGATGCACTCGGAGTCGCAGAGAAATCCGACACCGTTGGCGGAGAATTCGCTGTTGGAAATGCTGCCGGTGCTGTGCTGGAACTGCGCGCCGTATGCCTCATTGTCGTGGAATAGGACGTCATTCACGACCACATCGGCGTTGACGGCGGACAGTCCGGTGTTGGAGTAGACAGAGGTGCCATCGTAACGACAACCCGATACCGAGCCCCCCTGCCAGAACAGAGTGCCGTTCCAAAGGGCCACGGGGCCGTTTTCGACCTGCAGGTGATGGAGATCTGCGCTGCCGTCGGTGACGGTCAGCCCCGCCCACGGGTCGCTCCCCAGGCCGGTGAGAACGACGGGATTGGTGAGGTTTCCGTTGATTTGGAGGGAGCCATGCACGCGAAGCGCGGCGGTCTCCACTGCCGAAACGTGAGCTCCCTCCTCGATCACGAGGGTGCTTTCGGGGGGGACCTCGACGGTACAACTCAGGGTGTGGTCAATGTCCGACGTCCAAACTTCGTTGTTCGCGATCCAACCGCAATGGCAACCGGGGAGGTTGTCGACACCGCCTAGGCAATCGTTGTCGATCGCATCGCAGATCTCAGCGAGCTCCGGATGAATTTGAGAATTGGTATCGTCGCAATCCCCACCATTGTAGGTGGCGGCCTCAAAACCGTCGTCGTCCAGATCGCCGTCGAACACGGTCTGTTCCAGCGTTGCTTCGTCAAAAAGACCTGTGGGATCGGTCACGCGGACGGTGAGTTCATATTCTCCTGGCGCCAGCGGCCCGACCGCCAGATGAAAGCCCGCACCGTCGAAGGTCGCGATATCGTCAACGGGTTGACTATTTATCGACCATTCAAGAACCAGGAGATCGACGGATGAATCCGGATCTTGAGCGTATGCGGTCCAGTCGAGCACGTCGAAATTGGACATGGACGATGGCACATTGGAGATGAGAACCTCAGGGGCGTGCCCCGGCTCCACATCTGTGTCCGGATCGGTGCAGACGTCATCGGCTTCCCCGGAGCAATCGTTGTCGACGTTGTCACCGCACGTTTCGGTCGCTTCGGGGTGAACCTTCGGGTCGGTTTCGTCGCAATCGAAGGGAGGTTTTCCGCCATAGGGGGCGGATTCAGAGGGCGGATACCCGTCGCCGTCCACGTCCATCTGTTCGAGCACCATGCTCGACGGTACAAAGCAGGCGACGAGGTGGAACAAGCTCAGCATGCTGGCAGCGTACAACAAGCGCCGAACAATGACACCCCTGTCTGATAACCTTGAAAGAAGACCGCGGTGAAGGGGGATTCCGACACATCCCGTTGCACGCCACCGGGATACCGCTGGGGAGTTGACAACCGACCGGGCAGCGGAAATAGTGGCACCATGAACGCGAGCCGCACGATCGTCCGCTGGTGGTGGACCAACCCTGGGGTTGGCTCCCGCTGACGTCTCGTCCGCTCGACCCGACCCCCACTGAATCTAGGGGGTCAAGCTTGGCTCCCACCGAATGAGGAGCCCATGAAACCGCCGTTCGACATCGCCGCAGACCTCGACACGCCGGTGTCGGCCTTTCTCAAGCTTGCCCCGTTGCGGCCGCGTTTCTTGTTGGAGAGCGTGGAGGGTGGCGCCCGGCTGGGGAGGTACTCCTTCCTGGGGTTTGGGGATGCGACGGTGGTTCGGCTGGACGAGAACGGCCTGACGGTCGGTTCGGACCGAACTCCGCTTCCGTCCGATGCGGGAGCGCGTTTGGCGGCGCTTCGCGCCTTGGTCGAACGCACTCCCCGGCTTGGACCTGAGATTCCCGGCCTGAAATTCGCCGGCGGCTTGGTCGGGGCGGTTTCCTACGATTTTGTGCGCCGGCTGGAACCGGTGGGGTCGCGCCCGGGGGTGGGGCCCGATGGATTGTTCGTGATCCCTCGGTCGCTCCTGGTGTTTGACCATGTGTCGCGCCGAATCGCGTTGCTGCACGATGGTCCGGAGGCGGATCGGCGGGCGCTGGCAGTGGATGTTCGCTCGGCATTGCGCGCGGGAATTCCCTTTTCGCCGCGAGGGAAGCGTGGGCCGGCGACTCCGAGCTTGGGGGCGGAAGCTTATGCACTGGGGGTAAACAAGGTTCGCGAGCACATTACCGCGGGGGATGTATTCCAGCTGGTGTTGGCGTCGCGGTTTGAGGGGGAGACGGACCTTCATCCGTTTCAGGTATACCGGGCGTTGCGATTGCTGAATCCCTCACCGTATTTGTACTACCTGGACCTCGGGGAAACACAGATCGTCGGTTCGTCGCCAGAAGCGCTGGTTCGATGGGATGGAACCGAGGCAACGCTCCGTCCTATTGCCGGAACGCGGCCACGCGGGGCGACGGAGATCGAAGATCTGGCGTTGGAGCAGGAGTTGTTGGCGGATGCGAAGGAGGGCGCCGAGCATGTGATGTTGGTCGACCTCGCTCGAAATGACCTTGGACGGGTAGCTTTGCCGGGATCGGTTCGCGTCGATCCGTATCGAGTGATCGAAAGGTACAGCCATGTGATGCACTTGGTGAGCGGGGTCAAAGGAACGCTTGCACCTGGAAAAGATGCGTTTGACCTGTTTGCCGCTTCTTTTCCGGCGGGAACGGTGACCGGTGCGCCCAAGGTTCGGGCGATGCAGCTGATCGATGAGTTGGAGCCGGTTCCGCGCGGGTTTTATGCGGGAACCGTGGGATATTTCGGGCACGGTGGCGGGATGGATCAAGCCATTGCGATTCGAACGCTGGTTTTGGGGCAAGGGCGGTACGCGTACACGGCCGGAGCAGGGATCGTCGCCGACAGCGTGCCGGAGAAGGAATACGCGGAGGTCCTCGCGAAATCCGCCGCGTTGGGTGCGGCGTTGGATTTGGCGGAGGAAGGGCTGTGATGGTAAAGCGCTTTACCAATGGGGCGGACCGATGACCAGTCTACGCTCTGCGATCGAAGCCTGTTGTGCGGGAACGGATCTCTCCGAATCCGAAGCGATCGCCGTTCTTCACCAACTGACCGATCCCCAGGTTGCCCCCGAGCTCAAAGCGGGACTGCTGACCGCTCTTCGTGCAAAGGGAGAAACGGCCGAAGAGCTGCGCGGATTTGCGCGAGGAATGCGCGCTTTAGCGGTACGGATTCCCCGCTCCGGCACACTGGTCGCCGATACCTGCGGAACCGGCGGAGACAGCGCGCATTCGGTGAACATCTCCACCGGTGTGGCGTTGGTGGTGGCGGCCGCTGGGGTCGCGATCGCGAAACACGGCAATCGTTCCGTGTCTTCGAAGTCGGGGAGCGCCGATGTTATCGAGGCGCTTCGAATACCCGTTCCCGAAACCGCGGAAAGTGCCGCTCGAATGCTGGACGAAACGGGATTCACCTTCCTGTTTGCCCCGAAATTTCATCCGGCCATGGCGAGTCTGGCGCCGGTTCGCCGCGCGTTGGGGATCCGTACCCTGATCAATTTACTGGGTCCTTTGAGCAATCCGGCGGATCCGGAAGTGCAGCTGATCGGTGCTTTTGATGTGGATGCGGCGCGGCTGATGGCGGATGCGGTGGCGGGATTAGGGGTTCGGCGTGCATTTGTGGTGCATGGTCAGGGGATGGACGAAGCGACCCCAGTGGGGCCATTTCATCGATGGGAGATCGCCGAAGGGAAAGTTTCTACCTCGACCATCGACCCGCTCGATTTCGGAATTCCGCGGTGCACGGCGGAGGACCTCCGCGGCGGGGATGCGACAGTCAATGCGGGGATCTTGGAAAGGGTGTTTCGGGGCGAATTGGGGGCGGTTCGCGACGCCATCGTGCTGAACACGGCGTTAACCTTGGAACTTTCGCAAGAGGTCTCCTTGTCCGAAGGGATCGATCGCGCCAAAGCTACGTTGGATTCTGGTGTTGTAGAGGATTTGTTAATGCGCCTTCGCGCCTATGAGGTATTGAATGTCGGTTGAAAATCGCAGCTTGGATCAAGGAGATTTCCTCACCAAAATGCGGGAGATCAGCTCACAGCGGCTGATCGCTGCACAGAAGCGAACCACAGAATCCGCTTTGCGCGCTCGATTTGAGGATGCGGGTCCGGTCCGACCGTTGAAGCTTCACTCCGATGGGTTCGACCTGATCGCCGAGGTGAAGCTCCGTTCGCCGTCGGGCGGTTCCCTGTTGACGCCAAATACCCTGCCTTTGGGTGAGGTCTGGAGTCGATCGGCGACCTATGCAAAATATGGGGCGGCGGCGATTTCGGTGCTCACCGAACCTTCCGCGTTCGATGGAGCTTTATCTCACTTGGAGGTCGCCTCTCGCGCGTGCGAGGTTCCGGTGATGCGAAAGGATTTTCTTGTTGATCCGTGGCAAATCCTGGAAACACGCGCGGCCGGCGGTTCGGGCGCGTTGATCATCGTGCGGCTGCTCGACGACGCTACGCTGAATGCGATGGTAGAAACCGCCGCAAGTCTTGGATTGTTCGTGCTTTTGGAGGCTTTTGACCAAGGGGATCTGGACCGCGCCAAGGCGGTTCGCTCCGCTGGGACCGTGTTGATCGGCGTTAATTCTCGCGATTTGAGTACGCTGGCTGTCGATCCGGATCGGCTGCGATCGATGGCGGCGTCGCTTTCGTCGGACGCCATCCCCGTTGCCGAGAGCGGGCTGCTCACCCCAGAAGATGCAGCAAACCTTTCTTCTGACGGATATCGTCTCGCCCTCGTGGGCACCGCCCTCATGGGACATAGTAACCCCGGTTTACTACTTTCTGAGATGGTCGCGGCCGGCCGAAAGGTGCGGCAATGATCCCTCGGCGATTTGGTGGCTACGGCGGCCAATATGTTCCGGAAACGCTGATTGGCCCCTTAGATCGGCTGGAACGGGGCGCCATGGAGGCCTTCGCGGATCCGGCGTTTCGTTCGGCGTTGGATGCGGAGCTTGGCCAATGGGTCGGCCGTCCCACTCCGCTGACCCCGGCGCGGCGATTGGGGGAGGCCTGGGGCGTGGAACTCTGGTTGAAACGGGAAGATCTCGCTCACACGGGTGCGCACAAGATCAACAATGCGATTGGTCAGGTGCTGTTGGCGAAACGCTTGGGTGCCAAGCGGGTGATCGCCGAAACGGGCGCCGGCCAACA
>SYKL01000297.1 GCA_005797785.1 Pseudomonadota bacterium
CTAAAGGCGCTCGGCTACGTCTTCGACGACTAGCGCCTAGGGCACCGACACCACCAACAACGTAATGTTGTCCTTGCCACCGCCATGATGGGCCGCTCGAATCAGCTCACGCGAGGCCACCCGAGGATCCGTGTAGCGGTTTAAGATCGCTTCCATCACGCGATCCTCTACCTCGCCCCACAGACCATCGGTGCAAAGCAGAACCCGATCGCCGCTTTCCAGCTCAAAGCGGAACATGTCGATCTCGATGTCGCGATCCGTGCCCACCGTGCGCAGAAGAATGTTGCTGTGCGGGTGATTCCGAGCTTCCTCGGCCGTGATCCGACCCCGCTCCACCATCTTGGCGACCAGACTATGATCCCGCGATAGCTGATGCAGTGACTGATTGCGAAGCAAGTAGGCGCGTGAATCGCCAACATTGGCCAGGAACATCACGCGATTTTCGAGCACCAACACCGACACCAAGGTGGTGCCCATGTCCGTGCCGCGCGCTTCCGCCTCATCCTTAATCGTATTATTTGCAGCTTGAAAGGCCTCATCGAGCAGATTTTCAACCGAATCTAAATTGGTTGAAAGTACGCCGGCGCGCTCCACGGCGACCTTACAAATCGTCTGAACCGCAATTTCAGAGGCCACCTCACCGCTGTCGTGTCCGCCCATGCCGTCGGCCACAACGTAAAGATTCGCTCCTGACGCCAGCTTTCGCCAGCCCCAGTTGTCTTCGTTGAGCTGCCGAGACAGACCCACATCGGAATTTGCGCCCAAAAGCGGACGGTAGGTGACGTCGCCGAACCGGTCAAAACGCTCCTCCACCGCCCGACCGAACGCGGCAGGATTCGCGTGATCCCCCGCCTCGGCAGCCGCCAGGAACAACGCCAACTCATCGGACTCGACGTCGCAGTAGCGGCGAAGCAACTGCGCTACGCTCACCAATTCGTCGCCCTCGGCCACCGCCCCTTCGCGAACCTCGGCTACATCCAAATCAAACAGGCGCACCGTATTATCGGGCCAAACAAGTAAGTTGGCTCGCGTGACATGCCGGAGGCGGACACCGTGACGCCGCAGAAACGCCAAAACGCCGGCCAGACGCTGCCCGATGTCCAGCGTCCGCTGGTTGGACAGAGGAGAAGGCTCATCAAGCATCAAGCCTTCATTCTCATAGGGACTGACGGACAAAAGCTGATCATTTACCCGGAAGACATCAATCGGTGATGCTAAGCCCGGATGCTTCAAACCCAGTGCAAAAAAAGCTTCGTATGCCTCAAACTCTGCCGTAACCCAACGGGAAGAAACCAAATAACGCCGATCTC
Source organism: Pseudomonadota bacterium (assembly GCA_005797785.1). Lineage (GTDB taxonomy): Bacteria > Myxococcota_A > UBA796 > UBA796 > SYKL01. Next base: position 1,311 of record SYKL01000297.1, read on the forward strand.
GCGAGGCTGCGCCGCAGGACGCGCAACGCTGCTCCGAACGTGCGGTATCAGCATGACCGCATTCCCAGCATTTTCGCGTTGCTTTGTCCGGGCGATGATCATTCGCGAGGTAGAACATCCGCCCTTCCGCAAGGCGCACTATGCCCTCGACGGTGTAATGCTCGCCGATGGCGGTTCCAGGCGGAAAATGCGGAGGTCTCGGTTCAGACATGCAGCGGATGTGGCCTTTCCCAGAAAGTGTACCCCGGCGGAAGGGCACAGACCGCTCTCCAACGCATACTCGTTTTTAAATGCTGTTCTACCTAGAGTTTCATGCGCTCGACACGATCTGACACGAATCTGTCACCGCAAAGCGGTGCGTGCGCGCGGCGCAATGGCTAAGAGGCCGTCCCAACCGGGAGGCGCATTGGCCAAGGCAACCCTCATTCGCTCCTGCGCTGTCCTCGCACTGGCGGCGTGTTCGCCCTACCGGGGCCCGGAAAATACAGATAGTTGGTACGATCCGGGCGCGGAAGCCTGGGTGAACGAACCCGTATTGTTCACCGACGAGCCTTACGCTTCAAGCGATGCGCCGATCAGCGGCTTGGACGCAGTGTTCCCCGTCGACGACTACATCACCGCCTACGCCGACGGCGACGACTATCCTGCGGGCTCCTCGTGCGAATCTGAAGTTTCGAACGATCTTCCCATTGAGATCGAGGGCGTGGTCACCATCCATCCCCGCTACTACATCAAGACGTCCGGATGTAACGGCGACGAAAAGTACTATGGAAGCTTTTTTATCGAGGACGACACCGGCGGCGTGTTCGTCCTGGGTGATTCCAAGGTGGCCCATTTCACCACCGGAAACCGCGTCCGCATGTCCGTTCGCGCGGCAAAAACGTCCTTTGACCTTAATATGGTGTACGCCTGGGACACCTTGTCGATCGATCATACGGTCGAGGCGGTCCACTACGAAAACGCCGTTGGTTCCTTCGACAACGACAGCATTTCCCGCGTCCAACGGGTCACCGGTGAAGTCACCACCGAGAAAGACACCTTTGGTCAGTTCGCGATCGAGTCCGACGATGGGGAGGAATACCTCATCCAACTCGATGTGGAGCTAAATCGCCGAGGATACGACTATCCGATCGGTGAACGCATCCAAGTCACCGGACCGGTGATGTACAGCTATTCCGAATACGCGATCGTGGTCATGTCCACCGGTCAGATATCCGTTCTCGAACCTTGATTCTCTCGGAGTGAATATGCGCTCGTTTGTGTTGGGCTTGGCCCTGGTCACCGTTCCCGCCGTGGCATGGGCTCAGGATCAAGAGGATCGAAAGTCCGAGATCAAGCCTAAAATTGGCAAGGTCGAGACCGAGATCGAGTTGGAGACCGAGGTTCACACCTACAACAACCTCGATTTTCGGCCGCTCGACGAGACGAGCGATCAGACGATCCTCGACAGCGACGACCGCAACACCTTTGCGTTCACCGGGTTGGACGTAGGTATCGGCGTTTCGATCAATCCACAGTTGTCGGTGAACATCGCCGCCAGCCACCGCGGCCTCTGGGGCAACGATCAGATCGGCGGCGTGAACGCTTTCGGCGGAGTCCTGTACGTCACCGATCTTTCCGTGGATTGGATGCCGCTCGCCAAGGGCGAAAATGAAGAAAACCCGCTTCGGTTGCGGGTGGGTCGTCAGTACTTCGATCTCGGCGCCACCGGCCGGGACTATGTGTATTCGGACGTGATTGACGGCGTTCGTCTCGACGTTCCGCTCGGGAAAATCGGACATATCACCGCGCTTCCATTCAGCATCTTTTCGTCCTCCGGTGATGCCGCGAACGCCAACTTCTTTGACTACATCGGCCAGTCCACCACTCAAACCTTCGGTTTCCGTGGTGCACACATCACCAGTCGGTACGGCGGGGAACTCGTTGTCGACGGCGCGGTCAAAGGTTTGGATCTGCGCGCGTACGCCTTCTACACCGACATCGGCGCCGCGGGAAGCGGTTCAGACATCAGCTATGACGGCACTTTGGGCAATTTCTCGGACAACGACTGGGTCGTCAACTACGGTCTCCGCGCCAAATACGAGGTCAGCATCCTAGAAGCCTGGGGCGAGTTCGCCGGCAGCTCCGGCATCGACCGCAAGGAATTGATCGCGCAAGACGTCGATACCCAGGGTTTTGCCTGGGGAGCCGGTGCGAAGGTCGACAGCCATCGTGGCGAGGAAACGGGGTACGGCGGCACCTTAGACTACTGGGAAGCCCAAGGTCCAACCTACACTGAAAACGGCCTGATGTTCTCACACGGCTATGTAGGCATGAAGGGCAAACAGGTCGGTGGCCTGGTCACAGACCGCTTTCTTGGCTGGCATCCGTCCTCCTACGTTGGGATGTTCGGCGTCGACGACTCCCCGCATGAGCCCGATCGCAAGACGGGTACCCGGGTTGTCCATGCGGGCGCTTTCGCTCAGCCCATCAAATTGCTTGAGATCAACGCCGATTGGTGGATGTTCTCTGACACGGGACTCTCCGCGGTCAACATCGCCGGCCTCGACGATATCGTACCTCCATACGGCTATTCCCGCGCCGAGTTCGCGGCCGAAGAACGCCTCGGAAAAGCGCTCGGAATGGAAATCGACGGAAAAGTCAAGGTCAACGTGAACGATCACTTGTCGTTCCATGCCAACACCGGTGTGTTCCTCCCTGGAGCATTCTACGGCATCGAAATTGACCGCTCCGCTGGCGATCAATTGGGCGGTCAGTCGTTGGCATGGGCCGCCAACGGTGGCGCCACGGTGGAGTTCTAATGCGCCTTTTCGTAGCACTCCTCGGCCTGGCCGCGGGCTGCGGCGACCCCGGCGAAATTTCGCAGGGCGTGGATTATCGGCCACCCGGCACGGATAATCCGCAGTCCGGCGAACGTGGATCGGTCAAAATCAGCGAAGTGTTGTGGTCGGGTTCCATCAACGACGATGGAACTTGGGATCCAAGCGACGTTTTCATCGAGCTGCGCAATGAAGGAAGCTTCCCGATCAACCTGTCGGGTTGGCAGATCGAGCAGGAAGGTTCCTTAGAGCGAACCTATGTGATCCCGGAAACGGAAGTTCGCGTGGACGTCGGCGAGCATGTGTTCATCGCCGCCAAGACCTCTGGCTGCTTTCCTGAACCGGATTTTGTCGTTCCTACGCTCTCCTTCCGCACGGGCGATCCCTTTGAGCTAACCCTGCTCGATGTGGACGAACATTTGATCGAACCCGCCGGAAGCGACGACGCTCCCCCCTTTGCCGGTGGATACGACGGCGTGCGCAGCCGTTCGATGGAACGCCTGGAGCTCATGTTCGGCGGACAAGGCAGCGATCCGCACGCATGGCACTATTACACGCGCGCCAATGTGGACGTCCCCAACAACGACCGGATCGCCGATGGATGCCGCGAAAATACGCATGCATCGCCAGGTCGCCCCAATTCTCCGGACTATTCTGGCGCATTCGCCGTGGGGAGCTTCGAATGAACGCCCGACTTCTGCCTTTGGCGGCCTTGGTCGCCTGTTCTGCTCCGGACGCGTCCTCCTTGCGCAACCAAGTGGAAGTGGTGATCGACGCGGATGATGCCTCTACTTCGCAACGTTTCGTCGATCTGATCGACAGCGCCTCCTCCACCCTTCAGGTGGCCCTGCCGCAGAACCCTGAGACCGGCGAACTTCCAGGCTTTGACCCAGCTATTGGCGATGCTATCATCAGCGCCGCCAACCGCGGCGTGGAAGTGGAAGTCGTTTCCGACGTCGACGCCAACGGCGATGCTGTCATCGAAGCCTTGCAAGACGCCGATATTGCCGTCACTTTGGCAGATTCGGACATGGCGTATTTTGAGTTCTCAACGAATGAAGATGTCGGATGGCCCTCCGAAGACGTCATGATGAGCCATGCCTTCGTCTTGGCCGACACCACCAAGTTCTTAAATGCGACTCGTCTGGGCGGTTTGGATGGGCAACGCGTCATTTTTTCGGGCGCGAACGAGGACCTCGGCATCGACCTAGCGTCCGAATTCCGTCAAGTGTTCGGTGGAACCGATGCTACCGCGATGGACGCCTATTCGGCGCCAGCCAAAAACATCGCCGACAACCGCTGGCGGTATGGCACCTCGACCGACGCCGACTTGGAAGTCTGGTTTGGACCTCAAGAACGTCTGATCAAACGGTTGATCGACTCCGTCTATGGGGCGCGGGTTTCCGTAAAAATTCTCACCGACGAATTCTCCAATGATGGCCTCGCCATTGCACTTCAGGACAAGGCCGAAGACGGTTTCGACATTCAGGTGGTCGTCGGCCCGCGCTACACGGCCGAGGTCTGCGGTGCCGCCAAAGCCGGCGAAGTTCTGTTCGAAGACACCGACGACGTCGAAAAGCTCCACATCACCGATGCGATCTCGATTCCCACCATCGTATTGGTGGACATCGAAGGCGGGAAAAACACCACCCGCCGCGCCTTTGTGCTTTCTCACGATCTCGTCAACGCGGCCCGTTTCTACCGTGGCAACGAGGTTCGTACCGATCAATTGATCGACGGCAACCTCTGGGTGCTCGACGATTGGGGCACGCCATCCCCGATGTTCGATCCCCTGATCGCCGCCTGGGACGAATATTCCGCCCTTGGAACCGAAATTCCTTCTGACTGGTGCACAGAATGAAACCCATTTTCACTTGGCTCCTTCTGGCCGGATGCGGCGCTCCTTCGCAGGAAGATCTCGACGGAACTCGAGGTGGCCGTCTCGACGTCTATTTCAACGACCCAGGAACCCGCGCCGACAACCTGTGGGACCCAGACTTCGTCAAAGTCATGGTAGATCTTGCAGATCAGTCCAACGCTACCCTCGATTTCGCCGTGATGGGTTTTAGCAACGACGAGGTGATCGACGCGGTGATCCGCGCCCACGATCGCGGCGTCAAAGTGCGGATGGTTGGCGACGCCGGCCACTGGAGCAACGACGGCTATGAACGGCTTCGCGATCGCCAGATTCCGATGACCGTCGGCAATCAGGCCCACATCATGCACGACAAATTCATGGTGGTCGACGGGCGATTTGTGTTCGCCGGAACCGCCAACTGGTCGAACTCCGATCTCAAAAACAACTCCAACAACGCCTTCGTCATCGACTCCCCTCCGGTGGCCGCCGATTTCACCGCCGAGTTTGAGCAGATGTTCGCCGGAAAATTCGGCCAGCAGAAAGAAGAAATCGAAAACGGCCGCGTGTACCAGGTCGGCGATACCACCATTGAAGTATGGTTTTCGCCAAATGAAGACGCCATGGGCCGAATTCTGGAATACGTCGGCGCCGCCCAAGAGAGCATTCGCTTCACCATTTTTGCATTCACCAAAGACCAGGTGGGAAGCGCGTTCATCGCCAAGCAAGAAGAATTCGAACAGATGGATCTCGCCGAAGGTGTCGATTTGAACGCCGACTTCCACGATCGGCGCAGTGTCGCAGGCGTGATCGACCGAAGCCAGCTGCACAGCAACGGCCAATACCACGAAGTCTACCGCCTTTTGGCCGCGGGGATCCCTGTCGGCATGGACGGAAACGACAACACCCTCCACCCGGGCGACTACCAAGCCGGCGGCGGCCGCCTGCACAGCAAGACGATGATCATCGATGCACACGGCGAAAACCCTGTGGTTATCAGCGGTTCCTTCAACTGGTCCGCATCCGCCACCCAGAGCAACGATGAATTCCTGTTGGTGTTCAAAGGGCCGCGCGTGGCCGAGCTGTACGACGCCTATTTCGAGGATCTCTGGGAAGATGTTCGCCCACCGGGCAGCTCGTTCGTCGGCGAAAACGTGGAAGCAGGCGATATCGTCATCAATGAAGTGATGTGGTACGGCATCAATGGTGGGGACGAAGACGGTTTTGACGAATTCATCGAATTGCGGAACATGACCGATCGCGAGATCCCGATCGACATGTGGTCGATCAGCAATGAACAGGATTTCGTCATGGGTTTTCCACCGGGTTCGGTGGTACCACCCAATGGCCTGTTCACCGTTCTCGACCACACCATGGAACCGTATGCAGACGGTGCGCCCCAAGATGAGCTTTCCGCCTTTGCAAATGGCGATCTGACGTTGAATCCGTTCAACGACAACCGCCAGTCACGCCTGTACCTCAAAGACGGAAACCTCGAGTTGTACCTGCGGGATCCGCACGGTGCGGATGTTGACGCAGCGGGCGACGGCGGCGCCGCTTTTGCCGGCGGACCCGACGGGGATGTCGCGCGTTCCATGGAGCGAAATGACACTCCCGGAGACGGCTCCCTGCCCGAAAATTGGCATGAGTGCAGCCTGAGCGAGGGCGGCGCGAACGTCAATGAAGAGTATCGCTCTGAGGTCATTGCAACGCCGGGAGAATCCAACTCCGGCAACTGAATAGCCACTCAGTTTGCACAGCAGCGCGAACCAACGGACTCGGCGTCACTCGTCGTCGGGTGCATCCGACGGCGTGACCATCCCCTCTGGGCGATGCACCATTTCGTTTCCCGCAAGGTCGGTAAGACCGGCACCGAACGACACAAACACCGGGTCCGCCGGCCCAGGCCCCCGCGGCACAAACAGCGCCACGCTGTAGCCCTCAAAGAGGTCCCAATCGCCCTCTACCGGCGTTCCCCCGGATAAAACCGTCAGGGAGCCAAGACTCTCGTAGCTCATCGGCTCTGGAAAGCGCACGGAAACACCGCGCCGATCGCCGTCGTAAGCCCAGATTTGAACGGCCAATCGATCGCCCAAGGGTGCGATGGTATCCGCTGGGACGACCTCAAACTCAAAGTCGACCGGTCCGGCCGTTTCACCGGATTTCCCAACAAAACCTGCCACATGGAGCGTGTAAACGCCTGGCTCCAACGAGGGCGACAGCCGAGCCACCTGCACGTTTTCGTCCCACACCAGGCGGTCCACCGCCCCGCCAACAACACTCCCGTCCGAACGCCGGATTTCAGTGCCGTGCGGACCCAACGCCATCGGCTCAGACCACCGCAACTGAAAATGGACTGCATTGGCGGGCACGCGCTCTGCTTCGGGGTGAAGCCGCACCTCAGGGCCCGATACCGCCGATACAACGACGGTTTCTGGCTCACCCTCCCAGGAGCAACCCGCGAATCCGATCGTCCAAATCGCGCGCATTCTTCCCCACCCGCCCGGCCATAGGGTACAGATCCCCCATGTACGATACCGTTACCGATCCCAACGTGCTCGAAGGCTATCTCACCGACGCTTCAAATGTGAGGGGGCACGCGGAAGTTTTAGTGCGCCCAAAGAGCACCGAAGAAATCGCCCAGATCGTCCGCCATTGTCAGGCAAATCAGCTCCCCTTGACGATCGCCGCGGGCCGCACTTCGACGACCGCCGCCCCGGTTCCATTCGGTGGTTGGTTGATGTCCATGGAGTCGATGAACGCAATCATCGATATTCAAACCGACTTTGCCACTGCGCAAGCTGGCATCCTACTGGGCGCCTTCCAGACGGAGATTGAAGCTAAGGGTCGATTCTATCCTCCAGACCCTACTTCTCGACATGAGTGCAGCCTAGGAGCATCGATCGCGTGCAATGCCTCGGGAGCACGCAGCTTTCGGTACGGACCCACCCGACCTTGGGTGGAAGCCATCGAAGTCGTCCTGCCCACCGGAGAAATTCGCACCTTCCGACGCGGCGATCCGGTACCGACCGATTGGCCCATCCCCCAGTGGCAGGAACCCTCAGTCAAAACGGCGGCCGGCTACCCCACCCCAAAAGACGCCGTGGACCTCTTTATTGGTCAGGAAGGCACGCTGGGGATCATCACCCAGGCGACGGTTCGGCTCACCGATCTGCCGGCCGAAGTTCTCGGGATCCTCGCATATTTCCCGGATCGCCAGTCCGCGGTCCGGTTCACCGAGGTCGCGCGCGCCGCGGCCCGCAAAGATCCTCTTGGCGCCCTTTCCCCCCGTTGCATCGAGTATTTTGACCACCACTGTTTGGAGATCGCCCGCCATCGCGTCGAAGTTCCCGCTGAGGCCCGAGCCGCCCTGTTTTGCGAACAGGAAACCGTTCCAGAACACCGAGATGAAGCGCATCTTACGGCATGGTGGGAGGCGCTCTCAGAGCAAGGCGCTTTGGTGGACGCGACGCTGATCACCGACGACCCCGCAGGAAAAGCCAAGTTGCTCGCCCTGAGACACGCGATCCCCGCTGGCATCAACGAACAAGTGATTCGCAATGGCATGCCCAAGGTGGGCACCGACCTTTCCGTTCCTGACGGTGCGCTCAACGAAATGATGGCGTTGTACGAAGCATCTCCGATGCAGCATGTGTTGTTCGGGCACATCGGCGACAACCATCTTCACTTGAATCTACTCCCCAAAACAACGGAAGAACTTGCGGTTGCCCGCAGCTACTACCTCGAACTCGCCAAACGAGCCGTTGCACTTGGGGGATCCGTTTCCGCGGAGCATGGCATTGGAAAACTCAAGAAAAATCAGCTCGCGGTCATGCTATCCCCAGCGATCCTCGCCGAATTCCGGGCCCTCAAACGGCATCTCGACCCACATTGGATTCTGGGAAGGGGTACCCTGTTCGACCCGGAGGCCTCCTAGCGCGACCGGCGCCCACCTCATCAGCAGCCTTCGCCCGCTCTGGATCCCATTCGAGTCTCCGGTTTCGGATGAGGGTGCGCACACTTCCCCGGGCCGTGGTACTCGTTGGGCATGCCGTTTTCACCGTTCGTCGCGCGAGCCGTCTCCAAGACTCTTGGCGGGCAAGTCGTCCGAAACAGGGCGAGCCGACTGCATTTCCCCGATGCCGGGCATGGATACGACGCCTTCGGACTGAGCCCCGATTATGTCGCTCTCGGCGACGCTTTGGCGGGAGTCGTCTACGACAAGTACTTCCGAGTGCAGTCCCACGGTCACGAACACATCCCGAAGGTGGGGCCAGCGATCCTCGCCGGAAACCATTCGGGTACACTGCCTTTTGATGCAGCAATGATGTGGGTCGATGTGCTCCGTCATACCGAACCCCCGCGCGTTGCTCGAGCGGTAGCTGATTACTTCGTTCCATCACTGCCTTTCGTAAGCACCCTATTTGCTCGTTGCGGCGTGGTCGGTGGAAGCCGAGGAAATGCGCGAGCTTTGATGGAAGCGGGCGAGCTGCTCATCATTTTCCCCGAGGGTACCCCCGGGATCAGCAAGCCGTTCAGCAAGCGCTACCAACTACAAGATTGGCGCCAGGGACACTGCGAAATGGCGATTCGGTACCGCGCCCCAGTGGTTCCGTTTGCGGTGATCGGGGCCGAAGAGCAGATGCCTCAGCTCGCTACCTTACCGGGTTTTGGGCCGATCCCGCTGATCCCCATCCCCGCAACGCTTCTACCCATGCCCGTGCGTTACCACATTTGCTACGGCGAGCCGATTCCACTCGACAAGGAATTCACACCGGAAGACGCCGATGATCCTACTATCGTCAAGGAAGCCGCGCTGCGCGTAAAAGCGGCAGTTCAGGAACTGCTGGCATACGGTTTGAAGCAACGTAAGGGGATTTTCAAGTGATCTCCGTCCTGGTGACCGGCGCCACCACCCCCATCGGCGAACGACTGGTGCGCAGTTTGGTGGCCGATACCCGCGTCGAGCACGTTCTCGCAGTCGGGCTGGAACCTCCAGAATCTGCACTCCCGTTCTCACACGGCAAGCGGCTCACCTACCTTCGGGTAGATCTCGGCCGAGAACGCCGAATTAGGGAGTTGTTGTTCGGCCCGGTTCGGGACCTGGGCGTCCAAGTCGTCGTTCACCTGGCCCAATATGACCGGGTTCACGCCCAAGGGCGGTCGGTGCATGCGCAAAATGTGGAGGCGCTGCGCTCCATTCTCGAGCTCTCCGACCGGCACCCCACCATCCGACGCCTGGTATTGAAGAGCTACGCCGAAGTGTACCGAGTCAGCCTCGAACTGCCGGTCTTGGTCACCGAGGACCACCCCCTCAACTTGTCCCCTTCCGCTCCTCAATACATCCGCGATCGGGTCGAAGCGGACCTCACCGCCTGCGCGCGGATGGGTTTAGCGGACTGCGAGATTGTTGTACTTCGTTGCGCGGAAGCGCTCGGTCCAGGCACGGGTTCGCAGCTGTATGACTTCTTGGATTCACCGATCGCGCTTCGCGCGGCGGGTTTTGATCCGATGATCAATGTGGCAACCATCGCGGACATCGTGGTCGCCCTGGAGAAAGCCACCCACGGAAGCGGGGAAGGCGTCTTCAACGTGCCCGGCTACGACACCTTGCCGCTGTCGGAATGCATCCGAAAGTGGGGAGCTTACGGCGTTCCGCTCCCGGGCCCCATGGTCCTTCCGCTTTACGAACTAAGGCACTGGGCTCGCGGGTCTGACTTCTCGTACGGCATCAACCGGCGACGCATGCACTACGGCCTCGTGCTGGACGGCAACCGCGCCCACACTGTTCTTGGATACACCCCCTCTTTCCCTGTAGATTGGCCAATTGGTGGTCCCATTCACAAGGAGCCTCGATGATCCGCTCGTTCATTGCGTTATCGGCACTCGCGTTCAGTTCGGTCGCATGGGCCGGACCCTGCGACGTCCATTCCAAAAAAGCGGGTACAGCCAAGGAAGACGCCTTGGTCGCCGCTTGGGCGGCGTTCATCAAGTGCGATGCCAAAGCCGCAGAAACCGGCTTCGAACCTTTCATGAAAGGTTCAGGCGACGCAGATACTCTGGCCAAACTCTCCCTGACCGCGATCGACGCCAAGATTTACTCACCGATCTGGGTGATGATGGACAAAATCCCCGACTACAACGCCCGCTATGAAGTGGCTCGTACGGTCGGCGCCGCGTGCATCGAACACCCTGAAGTGGTCACCTTCCTACAAGGTGCATATTTCGGCCTTCGTGCTCCTCAGTTTGGGTACTGGACCGATGCACTGGCGACCTGTAGCTCGCCGGCCCTGGAAACCTGGCTGGTCACCACCGTCGAAAGTCCGCCTGCGTCCGCCTTCGACGACAAATACGGCTCTCTGGTCACCGGCGCCGTAGCTCGAAAACACGCCGACCTCCTGCCACATCTAGAGAAGGCCGCGCTCGTTGCGGCCGCCAACGATGGTCCATTCGACGCGCTGTTGGAGCAGATGGCACGTTCGATCGAACCTACCGAAATCGGCGAAAAAGTTTCACCGGAACATAAAAAACTGTACGAAGAAACCATGGTTCGCGTCGCATCAGCGGTGGATGTCGAGCACGCCCGAAAAGTGGCCGATCGACTCACCAACACCGGGGCCGAGGCCGCCGCCGCCAGCCTGCTTCCGAAAATCTATGCGGATCGATTGCAACCCGGCGGAACGCTGATTTATGGGGTTGCATCCGTTGAAATCTGCGAAAAGGACGCCGTCATTCACTATGCCGCCGTTTCCGAGCCGGCGCGACGCTGGTCGATTCAAGCCGACGTCGAAACGCCCGCCCGAGCGTTCAAACCGCGGCTCAAGTGCAAAGGAGGCGACCCTTGGACGGTCGTCGCCTCCGGCGAACCCCTCGCTAACGCGGCCTCCGTCGCGGCTTTTGCGGAGGAACTTGGAAAACCCTGGTCTGCCAAAGGTCTCTCCGTGAAGACGCGGGAAGAAGCAGCGTTCAAACTGCCCTAGCTGACATCCGACCGTACGCTTGCGGCATCTGAGGCCGCACCACGTTTCCCCGAACGCTCCCCGCGCGGGCGGCCAGCGCCATGCGATGACCCGCCGCCATCGGCAGCGCTTCGTGGGAGATCGCCAGAACATCGAGCGAAGGCGCATCTACCATCCAGCGCTCCAAGATCGGGCCGAGGATCTTGATGGCCTCTTGTGCGTCTTCCAGAATTAGCAAGTACCGGCCTTGGCGGCGCAGCATCGCGCTAACTGCTCCAATTCCGCCATCCGCTGCGAAGGGGGAAACGCGCAGCGCTTCCGCCACCCGACGCGCCACGGCCGCCGGGGTACGGCATCCCAGCAGCGATACCGAGCAGCGTGCCTCGCGATTGCTATGAAACCCCGCAAATCGGCGAGACAGCTCGCTTTTACCTGAGCCCGACGGACCGTGGACGTTCACCAAGCGGCGCCCCTCGGCAAACCAGCTGCCCAAAAGGGACAGCTCATCAAAACGGTTGAAATCCGTCGCCGTGGGGGGATTCTGGACCGAAAAAATCGGGGTAGCACCGGCAGCAGCGAGCGCCTCAAAACGGTACCCTACCCCAAACACGGTCACCAAATGATCCGGTCGGTCCGCATGTTCCTCAAGCTTACGGCGAAGCCGAGAAACGATCACGTCCAACACACGGCTGTTGGCACCATCGTGTCCCCACACCGATTGGTACGCTTCTTCGCGACGAATCGGTTCACCAGCGCGACCAACGAAGTACTCCAAAAGGGAGCGCTCCACCTCGGTGAGATCCTCGGTGGGCCGGTTGCCCGTCACTTTTCCGGTCAAAACATCAACACTACAGGTTCGCAGACGAATAACTTGGTTCGCATACATATCGGTGTGCATAGGCAACCTCCGTGGTGCCTCCTTCAATGCAAGGGGGATGCCAAGTCGTTCACCGGTGCAAAAACGGATCAACCGATGTTAATCGTTGATCTCAGCCCCGCTCGAATGCGCGCGCGCACCCCGCGCGCGGCGCGCGCATTTCGATCACCGCGCACACATTTCGATCACCGCGCGCGCAGTTCGTTGCAGCGCTCAGCGCCCAAACCACCGACGCCAAAACGACACCTTCTTCGCGCTTTCTTCTGTCGGTACCGGCTTTCCCAGACTTCGCAGCGTTTCTCGGGTCACTTCGTCAGTCGGATCGAGATCGTAAGCGTCGTGCAAATGCCGAACGGCCATGTCGACATCGTCCCGCGCCTTCGCACGAAGTCCAAGCTCTAACAATGCTTTTGCGCGGGCAACTGGGTCAGACTCGTCCGTCAAGATGTCGACCGGGTCTCGCGCATCCACTGCGGCCATCCGCACCCCCTAGTTCTTGCATCTTATCAAGGCGCGAGCCGTTCCGGGACCACAAAATCCACCGAAGGGCCGGTTCGGAGTGTCAAGGTTTCGCCACCACGATGAAAGTCGCCGTCCATCATGTACGAGATCGGTTCGTTCGCCCGAAGTACCAATTCTAAGCACACATCTTCACGCCAATCCTCCCCGGCCAATGGTCGTGCGCGGTAGATCCTGGGCAGTTCGCGCACGATCCCCATGGGGTTGGTGCCCTGCAAGCCGATCACGTGCATCCGACCGGGGTGCACCGGCGCTTTGTAAAATGGTCGAAACCCAAGTCCAATGTCATCCACCGTGCCCGCCGCGATGGTCACCCACGTTTGCCCGGCCCATGAATTGCCATCCAAACTTGCTTCCCCAACGTAGGGTGCCATAAGGCGTTGAATGAACGTTCCTCCCACCATCGCGGAAAGAGCCGCTCGAAATAACAACCACGCGGCCTTCGCCGGGGAGGGTTCGCTCCCCTCGTAGTACACCTCGAGGAAACGGGCGATCAGGCCATTTCCAAAGAGGAACCCGTACTCCGCACCATCCACTTCCAACGTCCAACGCCGCATGGTCGGCATCGGCGCATCGGCGTGGTACCGTTGCACCACATAATCCAAGATCTCCGCAGCACTTCCTTGAATGCCCAAGCCATGGGCCACAGTGTTCATCGTGCCGCTGCGCAGAATCGCAATTTTCGGAAGGGGCTGACCTTCATAAGCATGGATCATCGCCGTCAACACGCGATGCATCGTGCCGTCACCACCGTTGATGCACAACACATCGATCTGCCGGTCTCGAAAATAACGAGCGGTGGAAGCCAAAGCATCCAAATCGGAGGGTTGCTGAAGCTCCCCCTTCTCCCCGAGGATGTATCCCAACTGCCTCGCCAACCTAGGATTTCGAAGGTTCTGCCTGGAACGTGGGTTGGTTACAACGCCGATGCCACCCATCACTGCCCTCCCAACTGGAGAAATTCGGCTCCCCGCCCAAACAATCCAAAAGCACCACCGGTGTGCCAAAACAGAACTTTGCCCCGGATCCTTCCCGCTTTCGCCTCCGCAAACAACGCGCACATGGCTTTTCCGGTGTACACCGGATCAAGCAAAAGCCCCTCCCATCGTGCAACAGCGGAGACCGTATTCCAGACTTGAGCGTCGGCGATCCCATACCCGGCGCCCTGGTATCCCTCGACCACCCTCCACTTTTCGCCCTCCGGCGGCAACGGCCCCAACCCATAGGCTTCCGCTTCCTTGGCGATCGCCTTCACTCGCGCCGAAAAATACGCACGATCATCGCAAACCGCGACCCCCCAGATCGGCCCGATGTCCGGCCCCAGGGCAAGCCCTGCAAGCGTACCCCCCGAGCCAACCGGTGCAAATACGGCATCGTACGGGCCCGTGGTCTGCTGCGCCAACTCTTCCGCCGCGCGCGCATACGCCCAAGCCCCCGCACCATTGCTGCCCCCCTCCGGAATCACAAACGCGCGCCGGCCGGCCGCCGCAAAGCCCGCCGCCAAATCCGCCATGATTCGACCGCGCTGGCTACGATACTCGTCGGGTGTACAAAAATGCAGCTCCGCACCAAACACTTGGTCCAGCAGGAGGTTGGAATCGGGGGACTCCGAACGTTCGCCCCTCAACAGAAGAACCGGATGCAAACCAACTTTCCGCGCCGCCGCCGCCGTTGCGCGGCAATGGTTCGACTGCACGCCACCACAGGTGATCACCACATCAGCTCGCGCTTGCAGCGCCTCAGCGAGGATTACCTCCAATTTCCTTACTTTGTTCCCCGTCAACTCGACACCTGTGAGGTCGTCGCGTTTGACGTCCACTTGCACGCCCAGGTGCTCCGAAAGTCGCGCCAAACGCTCTAAAGGTGTAGGTCGACGCGCCAGGGGAAGACTCGATCGCATCGCAGCTCCGGCGCCCAGTCTACCTCAGGTCGCTGCCGGTGCGGCATTCGAGGCCTCCCTATCCATCGGAAAGGCCTTCCGCGGCAGGGTCCCACGCTCCCGCAGGAGGATGCTCGGGAATCAAAACGACCTCAAAGCGAGCCTTCACCTTAGGGGTAAAGTGAAGCACACTCTTCCCAAAGAACCGCCACTCAGTCGCGAGGTCCTTTCGAAGGTCCACCCGCGCCGGCCGGTACCCCGGCAACGACACTTCGACCCAGTACGCCTTGGGTGAATAGGGGCGAATCTTCAACGTTTCCGGCGTGGACGTGACCCGTCCACTCGGAAGCCGAACCACCGCCCCATCCGGCCTGGACTCCAGCTGCACCACGTACGCACAACCCATCAACCAAAGCCACAGCATTGGCACGACTACCACCACACATATGCGTCATACCATCGAATGTTCACAGACCCCTCTTTCAAACGCAGCCGCTCCACATTGTGAAGTTGCTTTACTATCGCGTCGCTGACGCCGAGCGTTCTAAGCTGCGCCTCCGAAAAACGATATTCCCGACCTGCCAACCAGCCGGACAGATCGCTGGAACCGATCACCACCGCCTCGGGCCGAAGTCGAAGAGTGCGATCGGTAACCGAAATACCGCCTCGGTACTGAATATTATAGCACCCCTGATCATCGGGCACCACCACCGTCAAACTGGCCACATCCCCTAAAACCTCCAATCGAACAGGGTAAGGGGATAAGTCCTTTAACAGAGTAGTGACCTCCCTTCCGGAGACCTCCATGGCGGCGTCCGGCGAAAGATCAGTCTGATACTTGGTCAACCGCTGCTTCAACGAAATGATCTCTTCCATCGAAGGAGAGGTCGTTTCCCAACTCGCGCATTCCGAAGATGAAAACCCATTGAAAATGCGCAGGAGCGCGAACGCGCCGCCAATCATCGCCACCACCGACACTGCAGCGAGCCCTCGGACCACGCGGCTCCGCCAGACGGCCAGCAACGCACGTTGCCATAGCCGCCGGTCACTCTCCCGCTGCAAACCCGAGGGATCCAGAGGTCGGCCTAGAACGGGATGTCGTCGTCGACACCGCCGCCACCACCACCGCCGCCCTCATAAGACGGGAAGTCTCCCCCAAATCCGCCACCACCGCCACCGCCGGCTGCGAGGAACCGAATCTCATTGGCGATCACATCGGTGCTGTACCGATCTTTGCCCTCTTTGTCCTGGTATTTGGACGTGCGAAGGCTGCCTTCGATATAAATCTGGCGCCCTTTCTTCAGGAACTTGGCCACATTTTCCGCGGTCTTACCAAAACAAGTCACCCGATGCCACTCGGTATGGTCGGTCCAGTTTCCGTCTTTGTCCTTTCGACGCTCCGTCGTCGCGATCCGAAGGTTGGCACCGGTCATGCCTCCCTGGGTGGTGCGGGTTTCGGGGTCGGCGCCGAGATTGCCGATCAGAATCACCGTGTTTACGGTCATGTGGGCTCCGGTTGAACGTTAACCCCATAACGTCCCAGACCCGCCCGTCGATGCGCAGAACCACCAAGCCGTCCCAAATTACGCCCCCCCGTTCATCGGTTATGAGGCCCACATGACACGACCGTGCCCCAACTGCGCCAAGCCGGCGGACCTCACACCGGAAAATCCCCATCGGCCCTTCTGTTCGGACCGTTGCAGGTTGATCGATCTCAGCCGTTGGTTCGACGAAAGTTACGCCGTACCCGCCGAGCCGGCCGTTATCCCCGACGCCGACGAACATTAGGCCACTTCATTCGACGGGCGTGGGACCCGGCAGCACCGCGTGCATCATCACACCTGCGCGATCGAACGCCACAACCTCCAACGCCGTCGATGGCCGCTCACGCAGCGCATCCAGGCCCGTAATGGTCAAGGGCCCCACGGCCGTAATGCGATCCCCTGCGGAAATACCCATTCGTCCCGCTGGACTGCCTGGCAGCACGTCAGCGACCACCACCCCTCGCCCCATGTCGACCCCGAGCTCGGCCAGCCACGGGCCAACCGGCTCCACCAGGGCCATTCCCGCCCACCAAAACACCTCATCGGGCAGGGTCGTCGTAATTCTCCCTCGTTCGGCCGCGTCGCCAAGCACGGCCTTCAACTCGACGACCGAACGATCCCGTCGCACCTGGAGATCCACCTCATTCTTCGTTGCTTTTGCCATAAGAAGGGCCTTTAGCTCGGTGCTGGTGCCCACCGGTTCCCCGGCCGCCGCCACCACCACGTCTCCCCTTCGCAACCCGGCTTGTTCCGCCGGCGACCCAGGAAGAACCCTCAAGATCTCAGCTCCCGTCCGAGTCGGATCCGATTCCAGTTTTCCGGCATCGGCCGTCACAATTCCAACCCAAGGACGCCTGATTTCCCCGCTTCGAATCTCCTGAACTACCCGCCGCACCATGTTGGAAGGAATGGAAAAGGAAACGCCCGCGTTTTGATCGGCTTGCGGCGCGAAAATCGCCGTATTGATCCCGATGAGTTCGCCGCTCAAATTGACCAATGCACC
>SYKL01000034.1 GCA_005797785.1 Pseudomonadota bacterium
AACGGCCAGCCCCACCGCCAATGGGGCCAATCCGGCCCAACCTGCTAGCAAAACCGCCAACAAACCGGCTAATGCAACCGAGTGGCCGACGGCTTGAATCACCGCGCGCCAAAACAACCATTGTTCCAAGCGATGGATCATGCCCGTCGCGCGGCGGTCATCCAGTTTTAAGCCTTCTTTGCCTCGAAGCACCCTGCGAGCCGCACCAAACTGCCGCTGCCGGGCCAAGGCGGTGGCCAACAGCAGTCGAGCGCCCGCGGAGGTGGGCTCCAGCGAAAGCGCGCGTTCCAGTGGAGCGACCGCCTCGCCGCTTCGCTTCTGGCGCGCGCGAGCAACCCCGGTGTAGAACAACAAGGCTGCATCGTCTGGAAAATACTTCGATCCAATCAACGCAAACTCTTCCGCCAACACCGCCTGGTCCACATGAAGCGCGAGCAACGCACCTCCAACGTAGGCGTGATGATGCCAGGGTTGCTCCTTTACAATTTCCCGACAGCGCGCGAGCCCATCCGTATGGCCGCCGCGTCGGATCACTTCCAGAGCCTCGTCCCACGGCGTGAGTTCGACGCGTCCGGACTCCTCCTCATCCTCTTCGCGCTGGGCGTTCAACCAGTCAAATTCGTTGCCGTGGGCGGTCAGTACAAATCCGCAGTCCACCGTATGGTGAAAGGCCACCAACCGCTCGGATTCCGGTTCCATCCGGCCGGATCGTTCCAACCGTTTAAGGGAAGAGAAAAACCCTTCCCGCGAATCCTCCAATTCTGCGGTCGCTTCCGTTCCGTCAAACCGGTGCACGTATAGGCGCATCGCCTGCGCACTTCCCCTGGGAACCACCGTCCATACGCTCAAACTCGGTGAAGATCCCGCGCCCAACACCGGCTCGACGGCGATGTCCGGACGGCCCTCGCACCGCAACACCCGACAAAAAAACGCGGCGATCTCCCCCGCAAGGGTTCCGAACACCACCAATGGCGAAGATTCCCCCTCGGGGGTGCCCCATCCAAACCGGTAAAAAAAGCTACGACGCAACTGATCGATGCGTGCCCGGCAATGCTCCGCTTCCGCCTCGACCAACTGCTCATCCTGGTAGCGAATGGGGGCAAAGGTGATTCGACGCCGATAAAGGCGAATCGAGTCTTCAAAGGAGTACCGCCGGACCATCCCGTCCCTCCCGACGATTTCCACAGGAAACTCGACGAGATCGGTGTAGTCTTTTCGGTTGTATCGCTGGAGGCGCCCGTTTTTTTCCATGAGCTTGGCCCCGTTCCATACGATACCATCGAATCTCAGCAATGCGAGAGCCACGATGAAATACTCCGGGGGGCCACCACGTACCCCAGAAGATTCCGATCCGGAGGCTCCCCTGCTTGCCCTGCGTGTGTACCCAGGTGGAAATAACGAAAGCGACCGTTCCCTCATGCTTCGAGCCCGCGCGGGGGATGCCCACGCGCGCCAACAATTGCTCGCGGGAATTTCAGAGCCAGTTTACCGTTACACCCTTCGAATGCTGTCTAACGCCGAGGACGCCCGCGATGCCAGCCAAGACACGCTGGTCAAAGTTCTCCGCCACCTCGACTCCTACGATCTCGATCGGCCGTTTCTTACCTGGGTGTTCGGCATTGCGCGCAACACGTGCATCGATGAATACCGGCGGCGAAAGCGGCGTGCATGGGATGAGCCTGGAGATGTGGTCGACCCAGGGCCGCCCGCGCTCCACCTCGCGATGCAGTCCGAAGATGCCGAACGCCTTAACCGAAGTTTGGCGGCCCTTTCACCGTTGTACCGGGAGGTGATCGTGCTGTACCATTTCGAACACCTCAAGTACACTGAGATCGCGGACGTACTGGAAGTTCCGTTGGGAACGGTCATGAACCGCATTTTTAGAGCCCGACAGAAGTTGAAAGACCACTATGAAAACGAAGGAGGTGAGCCATGAGTTCCCACCTCCATGATTTTCAGCTCCAGGCCTTCGGCCGCGGCGAACTGAACGACGCCGAAGCGGTTTCCGCAGCGATGCACCTAGATGAATGCCCACAATGCGCCGCGCGGGTGGCGACTTTGGATCCATTTGGGCCGGTGTTCGCGCAGATCGTCGCCCCTCGCGCGCCCAAAGATCTCGTAGCGCGTGCACTTCAGGCGGCGGATGTGCCGGAGATCGTCGAAGAGCCGGTGTGGGTGGAGGTCGGCCTGGGTGCCGTTCTGCTCGTGGCTGCGGCATTCTTGGTGTTGTTGGGCGGCGATGCGCTCAAGGCCATGGTGGAAATCGGCCTTTTCGCAGATGTTTTGTCCAGGTTCTCCTCGCCCTGGATTCCCAGCATGACGCCCATGTTGTTGGTGGCGATCCTGGCGGGCAGCGCCGCATTATTCGCCATTCGTCGGGTTCGATCGGGGCAAGCGCTCGGCCCGAGGTGGTCGTGATTGCGTGGTGGCTCGCGGTGGCGCTGGCGCAGGAACCCAACCCCGAATTGGAAGCGATCCGCGCCGAAATCGCCACGCAGCGAGAACAGATCGAAGCCTTGTCGGAGGAGAACCAAGAGCTCAAATCGAAACTTGCCGAGCTGAAAGACGCGGAAGCACCGGTAGCGGCGGGCCCTTTGGGTGATCGGGTCACCTATGGCCGCACCCTAACCATCGGTCCGAACGAAATGGTCGAAGTCGCTGTCGCCTATGGCGGCGATCTGGAGGTTTCCGGCACGGTGACGCGGGACGCCACCGCCTTCGGGGGAAACATCCACGTGTTGAAAGGCGGCGAAGTCCTCGGAGATGTGGTCGCGGTCGGCGGCCAAGTGGTCGTCGACGACGGAGCCCAAGTGCACGGCGACCGCATTGCGATGGCCGACGGAAAACGGGAATTTGCACCCGGTGTTCGCGGATTAGTCAACTCCCTTTACCATCGCTTTGTGTTCCTTCTGTCGTTTGCCGGCGCCGGCATCCTGGTCGTGGGGTTGGTGCCACAAAGGGTGGCCCGGATCGCCGAGAGCGTTCGAGAGCGCCCGCTGAGGAGTTTTTCGTTTGGTTCGGCAACTTCCCTCGGGCTGGTGCTCGTCAGCGCGTTGTTCGTGTTGACCGTGATCGGCATTCCGATCTCGTTTCTGTTGATCGCGGTCTTGGGGCTCGCGTGGTTGATGGGGTTTGTCGGCCTTTGTCAGGCGATCGGCGACCGTCTGCCGTTCAAACAGCCTCATCACGGCCGATGGGCGGCGTTTCTTGGCGGTATTTTGTTCGTGACGTTCGTTGGCGTACTCCCCGGGGGCTGGTTGGTCGCCACCCTAGGCAGTATGGTGGGCGTGGGAGCGGCAGTTCGAACGAGGTTTGGCTCGGTATAGCGCGCGGCCTCGACCGTTGAATGCCACCTAAAACAAGCGGAATTCCGCCGTTTAGGGGTTTGCCTGCAGACGTGCTGCCACGAACTCCCGCACCACCTCATGGTCATCGACCGACGCCAGACTGGCGACCGCCGAGTCCGCAGCCCGTGCTTCCGCGAATGCCGTGCTCGCAGCGTCCGATTCCCCCTGGGCAGCGTGCGCGGTCGCCCGAACCACCAACAGATCGGCGCGGTCGCGGTTGTCGATCTCGAGCGCCAAACCGCGGTCCGCCTGCGCCAATGCGTCTTGCCAATCGCCCCGACGAAGCGCCAATTCCGCGAGACGCAACACCACGCGCGGCTGGTTGGGTTTGATCGCCAACCCGCCTTCGTAGTGCGATGCCGCTTTGTCGTGACGGTTGAGCTTCTCGTCGAGAATTCGGCCTTTGATCAAGTACGCCGCCAACACATCGGCCTCGACGGGGGCGTGGAAGATGATGTTGTTGTACACATTCAGCAAGGTTGTCCAATCCTGGCGATCTTCCAAGATCAGGGCCATCCCCTTCAAGGCGCCCACATGGTTTGGAACAATTTCGAGGGCCTTGGTAAACCGCTTTTGGGCTTTGTCCTGATGACCCAAGCCACGCTCGACCATACCTAACTCGGTATAAGTCTGCGCCACCTGAGCGGGCTCCCCTTGGCCACCCGTCAACTGCAGAATTTGTCGCAACACTTTTTGGGCGTTCTTCCAATCCTTGCGCTCAAAGTACAGCGGAGCGACCGATTGCAGCGAATGCAGGTGGGCCGGATTCAGCTCCAAAGCGCGTTCGAATCGGGGAACGGCGTCGTCCCCGCGTCCCGCCTCAAGGTAGGCCTGCGCCAGCTTGCTGTAAAAGGAAGAAACCTCCAAACGAACATCGAAGTCGTCTAGGTCATCGCGGTCGGCCATGAACGATTCCAGCCGCTCAAACGACTCCAAGGATTGGGGTCCTTCCGCGGAAGTGAGCCACTCCGCTTGAAACCGAAGCGCCGCCCCATGATCAGGCTGCAACGTCAGGATTTGATCATAGATTTCCTTGGCTGCACCGCGATCGTGCCGTGCATCCACCTCGATGAGGGCAGCGCGGGAAAGCCAGTCCACCCGTTCGGTGTCCGGTACCAGTGAAGCGGCCCGACGAAGCGTCCGAATGCAGGATGACCAATCGCCCCGCGCCCGGTACACCTCCTCCAATTTCGACGCTGCGGCAACGCGATCCTCTAGCCCCATAATGCCTCCTCAAGGTACCGAATCGCGTCATCGATCTGGCCCTCCGCCGCACAAGCCTCTCCCAGCCGCCGCGCCAATCCAATCCGCTCGTCACCTTTCTTATGTGGAAGCAGCGCTTTACCGCTCTCCATCATCAACGACGGCTCCTTGGTCTGTATCGCCAACGCCACCAAATGCTCCAACGCCTCCAGATCGTGAGGAACCTCCTCAAGAACGGCTCGCCACGCATCCACGGCGACCGCCGGGTCGGCGAGCTGCACCTCGTTGACCCGCGCGATTTCGCGACGGAGATCCACCCGAGCGTTGCCGGAGGTTAGACCGACCTGGCGCTGAAGCACAGAGACCAAACCTCGCCAATCCTGCGACTTTTCCGCGAGCCGCTTCAAACCGCCCAGGGCGTCCCCATCGTCGGGCACATGGTCAAGCGCGTCCAAGAACGCCTGACGCGCACTTGCGACGTCCGACGCCGCTTCATAGGCTTCGCCGATCCGCCGCTGAAACCTTGCGGCCTCCGCTTTTGAAGCCGCACCATCGACCAGCTCGCGCAAAAACTGAATCGCAAGACCCGTTTCTTGGCGAGAGATCGCGATTCGAGCCAAGGCTTCGGTCACATCACGATCGGCTGGCCGATCTTCGTGCAACTTCCGGTACAAATCCCAAGCGAGCTCGCTCTTGGACAGGCGCTCCACCAAAAGCCAACGACGTTTGGCCTCCAGGCGTTCTCGTTCTTCGGCGTCAGTGGCGTACTCCAGGCGACGGTTGACCGCGTCGTACACCGTCGCCCAATCCTCGGTGCGGGCGGCCAGCTGCTCCAAATGGAGGGTCGCTACCAACGAATTCGGCTGCGAACGCCAAACGGCACAGGCGGCTTCCTCTTCGCCGAGCTCCGCCAACGCGAACGCCAAAGGCACCGCATCTTCCGCATGCAACGCTTGGATTCCGGCGACATCCCCGCAGGCGAGCAACGAACGCTCGGCACCACGACGTGCGGATTCCGTTGGACGAACCGACAATGCCGACAACCAGAACTTCGCCGCTTCCGCCGGCCGTTCGTGGGACTCCAGCGCCGCCGCTAGCCAAGCTGCATACGCCGCCTTCTGTGGGATATTCTGCGTGCGGTCGACCAAGATCGAGTACGCCCGCGCCAACAACGAAAGATCATTGGCGCCCTGAGTGGT
>SYKL01000035.1 GCA_005797785.1 Pseudomonadota bacterium
AATGTTTGGACCGTAGATGCCCCCATGACCGGTTTTGTGATGGTGGACAGCGATCTACACTGCGGCTCGCAAGTTCGCGTGGACGGCCAAGTGGTCGCCCGCCTCGGCGGTGACGAACGCCAACGGCTCGAGCTCTCGGTGGGAAGCCACCGCATCACCATCACCGACGACCGAGGCCGAAAAGTGGAGGACGAATGGGTCAATGTTGACCCTTACCGAATGGCGCAAGTCGACGCCGGCCGCGATCACCACGCGGTGGTTGAAGTCGACCGCGAAGACTATCGAGGCGATCGATGCGATCGAGGCGATCTAGGCGACCGAAGTGATCGGGACGACCGAGCGCAAGAAGAAGCTCAGGACCCAATCGTGGAAGAAGACACACGGGAAGGCCGACGAGGCGAGCGCGGCCACCGCTGATCCTTCCGGTAGAAAGTAAAGCGCTTGACGAGTTCGTCAGGCGCTTTACTTTTTTTGATATGCGGACAACGGAACGATTTCAATCAAACGCCAGCTCTTTCCCCAATCGTCGGTCTGGTAACGGTGCATACCGGTGGTGATTCCCCAGGCCGCATCGTCCACCAAGAAACTCACCCGACCCTTTCCAGAGGGTTTGAACTCCACCAACCGGACGTCGGCCAAGTAGTGGGGCTTCTCCAGCGTCCCCGTGTGAGTCCAGCTTTTCCCTCCATCTTTCGAAATCACAAACTGCAAAACGGGGAAAGGTCCGTCGACCACGCCGTCCAGCGCCCCGACAAAAACCCCTTCCACCCCCACCACCTTTCCCCAACCGATCGGATGCTCCCATTGGAGGGCGTGGCATTCGTCATTCCGGAACACCGAGGGAACCGCCGAAGTTGTACCCGTCCGAAGGTTCACAAACTCCAAGCGTTCCCCTTTGGTCGAGGTGAAATGCGCAATGTCTTCCCGTTGTTCGACCGCGGTCGGGCAGTCCACCAACCCCACCTCCGCCGCCATCGCGGCCGCAAACCATAGATGAATCATGGGATCCGTCCTGTTGAACCGGTATACATCAGCATCGCCTGAAGATTCCAGTCTTCCACCCAGAACCCCGTCAAGCGGACTTCAAATCCATCCTTCGACATCTTTGCCGGGCCCGGGAGCACCACCGCCGACAGGCCTACCCCCACCGGAAAAGGATCGAACAATGCGATCGGTCCCACGCGAAAATCATCATTTCCTGCGGACAGTGTAGCCCCGCCGGTCAGCCACCCAGTGGTCAATGTACCGTCCCGCCGATGGTGAACGTACGTGAATGCAGCATCCAACTCCAATCCGAACGAAAACCAATCGACATCCAGGACCGCCGCACCGGATATGATCGGCGAAAAGGTCCCAAACGTGGGATTTTTCCCGATCCGCTCCCATGTGCCGGGTGCGTGGAGCACGCCCACCGCCAGCCCGCTGCCCCGAGTAAACCGGACTCCGACATCGGCCGCCGAGGCGGATAGCACACTAAGGAGACCGAGAATCCACATCTAGTGGATCTCGCGTCCGTTCACAAACCGGCGTTCGACGGTGATGTCGGGAACGGCATCCACATCCACTTCCAGTGGATTCTGACTCAACACGACAAAGTCGGCGAGATACCCGACATCCAACCGGCCCAGGTCTTCGCTGCGGTTGATCGCGGCGGCGCTCCCTTCGGTGTATCCGCGAAGCGCATCCTCCATCGTCAGCTCACGTTCGGCACCCGTCTTCGTGGAGCTCCAAGCGACCAACAACGGATCGGAGGATGGCCACACCGGCCAATCTGTGCCCAATGCCGTGGGAATGCCCCCTTCGACGAAGGAGCTGTAGTCATAGGCGTGCGAAAACACCTCCTCGCCAAGGTACTCCGCCGTCTCTCCGAGGTTCGCGGCGGCATAATGCGTCGGTTGCACGCTCACCGACAGCCCAAGCGTTGAAATGCGCACGATGTCGTCCGGATCCGCGAGGCAGAGGTGATCGAGAATGTGATGCTGCGTCAAACTGCCGTTTGCTGCTGCAACCGCCTCAAAAGCATCCAATGCAGCATCCACCGCGGCGTCCCCGTTGACGTGGAGCTTCAGTGGAATTCCGCGCGTTTCCGCCTCAAATACGATCGCCGTCAGCGCGTCACCGTCCAAATAGTGGGTACCAAAAGAACCCGGATTTCCCTGATACTCCTCTTCCATCCAGGCTTCCGCGCTGCCCATCGATCCATCCACCCAGATCTTGGCTCCGCCAAATCGCACGAGCTCGCCCGGATTGTTGTCTCGCAACGCCTCGATCTCGTCAAAGTCATCGATCGAAAACAACGGCGCGTACCAGGTGACGCGGATGGGCAGATCGCCGCTTTCCTCCAGCGCCGTGTAGATTTGTGGCCGTCCAAGGTCAAATCCAGGGGCCGCCAAAATTTCACTCACCCCGGTGAGGCCGCTCCGGCTGAAATCCACCAGTTTTCCTGGAAGGGCCGATGAAAGCCGCGCGTCGTCGTACTCGTCCATCGCCTGCGTCGCGATCGCGGTCATGGCCCCCTCGACCAAATACCCGGTAGGCTCCCCGGTATCCGGGTCACGGCCGATCATTCCATCCGGCGGATCTGGCGTTTCCGCAGTGATTCCGGCAAGGTCGAGCGCAAACTGGTTGACCACCGCCTCATGGCCGCTGTTGCTCACCAACAACACGGGTCGATCCGTGATCACTTCCGAAATTGCACGGCCATCGGGCTCGGGGATGTTCTCGGCCAACCACCCATAACCAACCACCCAGGGCTCCTCGGGATCCAAATCGCTGGCGTAATCCACCGTCGCCGTGGTCATCGCCTCCATCGAGGGCGTTCCCAACAGCAACAAACGCGCAAAAGCAAAGCTTCCCGCTAACAAATGGGTATGCGCATCATGGAAACCCGGGAACACATGCTGGTCGCCGACATCAACCTCAGCGGTCCCCGTCCCTTTTAGCGCTTGCGCATCCGCTCCAATCGCAACAATTTGCCCGTTGCGAACGGCGATCGCATCGGTCTCGGTCTCGACATCCATATGAATGTTCCCGAGCACCAACAGGTCCGCGGTTTCGACGTCGTCCTTTTTGCAGCCTGCCAACAGGAAAACCAACCACAGTGAGCGCATACGTCCCCCAACGGACGTCATTCTAGCATCCGATTTGGGAAGTGCGTGCGCCCTTCGTGGCTACAGCTTTTCGTGAGCGTCGGCGTAGAAGCCGTTGAGAAGGTCGATGAATTTCTTTTCAACGACCTTCCGCTTCAGCTTCAGGCTCGGCGTCAAATCCCCTTCTTCCACGGTCAGGTCGCGCGGAAGAATCGCAAACTTCTTGATGGTCTCGTAGCTCGCCAAACCGGAGTTGAGCTGGTCCACAAACGGGGAAATCAACTCGCGGGCTTTCGGATCGGCGACCACTTCAGCGTAGCTCTTGCTTCCCATGCCGTTTTCACCGGCCCACTTGGTCATCGCTTCCACGTCCAACGCGATCAGGGCGGAGCAGTAGTTGCGGTTGTCGCCATGGACAACCACTTGACTAACGTACGGGCAAATCGCCTTGAATTTTCCTTCCAAAGCCTGCGGAGCAACGTATTTACCACCGGAGGTCTTGATCAGATCCTTCTTTCGATCGGTGATCCGCAGGAAACCGTCCGGATCCACCTCACCAATGTCACCCGTGTGCAGCCATCCCTCAGCATCGAGCGCTTGTGCGGTATCTTCCGGACGATTGTGATAACCCCGCATGATGCCGCGGCCGCGAATCAAAATCTCCCCATCTTCCGGGGCGATCTTGAGTTCGGTGCCTGGCAACGGCAGCCCCACCGCACCAAACTTGAACTTCTCTGGTCGGTTTACGAAGCTGGCCGCGCTGGACTCCGTCAAGCCATACCCTTCGAGGATCAACAGACCGGCTGCATGGAAAAACTCGGCCATGTCTCGGGACAACGGTGCCGATCCGGAGATGAAGAACCTCATCCGCCCGCCAAACCGCTGTTGCAACTTGCTAAACACCAGCTTGTTGGCGACGGCGAACTTCAGACCAAGGAACCCCCCAGGTTGCATGCCTTGTTGGCGGAGTTTCGAAACTTCCTTGCCGACACCAAAGGCCCACTGGAAGATCTTCCACTTGGCGCCACCGGCTTCCTTGGCGGTGGCCACCACTTTGTTGTGCACCTTCTCGAAAATACGAGGAACGGCGCACATAAAGGTGGGCTTGACCACCGCAAGATTGTCCACGATCTTCTCAATGCGACCGTCGATCGCCGTCGCAAACCCGATCCGGATCTGCGCCATCTCGATGACCTTGCCGAACACATGCGCCAAAGGAAGCCAGAAATACTGGACATCGGCGGTGGTCATGATGTTCAAATTGTCGATCGCCTCACCCTCATACAACCACTGATCGTGGGTGAGCTCGACGCCCTTGGGCTGGCCGGTCGTGCCAGAGGTGTAGATCAACGTAGCGATCTGGGTTTTCTTGACCGACTTGGCCACCGTCTCGTAAGCGGACGGGTCCGCAGCATGGCGCTCATTCCCCTTCTTTTGCAGGTCCGCCCACGACACCACAAAGCCGTCAGCGCTGCCGGCGCCGTCGATCACGACGATGTGTTTCAAGTCTGGGGTATTAGCGCGTTCCGAAAGCAGCTTCTGGACCTGTGCGTCGTTTTCCGCGAAACAGACAACTGCACCAGAATCCTTCAAGATGTATGCGCACTCAGGCGCGGTATTCGAAGGGTAGATCGTGCTAGTGGCCCCGCCCCCGACCAGAATACCCAAGTCCGCAAAAATCCACTCGATCCGGGTGGAACACAGAATGGCCACCCGGTTTTCGTCCTGCAGGCCGAGAGCCCGCAACCCGCTGGCCACCGCCCGAACTTCATCGCCGGTCTGCCGCCAGGTGTAGCTGCGCCAACCCTCTCCCTCAGGGCGACGAAACGCTTCGAGATCCGGTGTCGCGGAGACCCGATACAGGAACATGTCGGCAACGGACTGGAACGCTGGGACGGCCATTCGAACCTCGCAAAAATGAGCGCCGAACATAGCGCAACCGGCGATAAATGCAAGCGCACCCCACCGTGCGGGATACCGGGAACGGGGGGCGTGATGCGCATCGACGGGCGCGAAATTTCCGAGAACGTGGTGCTGGCGCTCGTCGCCGCCGTCCAATTCGTCAACATACTTGACTTTGTCATGGTGATGCCGCTCGGACCCGACTTCGCAAAAGCCCTCGCGATCCCCGAGTCTCACATCGGGTGGATCGCCGCCGCATACACCGGACCGGCGGCGGTTTCCGGGTTGCTCAGCTCCATCGTGGTCGATCGCTTCGACCGGCGAACCGTGCTCGGCGTATCCATACTCGGCCTAGTACTTGGTACTTTGGCGGGAGGCTTCGCATTCGATCTCTATTCCATGCTGACCGCACGGGCCATCGCCGGGGTTTTTGGTGGACCGGCGACG
The DNA here is from genome assembly GCA_005797785.1 of Pseudomonadota bacterium. Taxonomy (GTDB): domain Bacteria; phylum Myxococcota_A; class UBA796; order UBA796; genus SYKL01. The sequence continues at coordinate 5,439 of SYKL01000035.1, forward strand.
TCCATCGCCTACGCAATCGTGTCCGACCTCTTCCCTCCCGAAAAGCGAGGCCGAGCCATCGGTTTCATGATGGGAGCATTTTCCGTCGCGTCGATTTTCGGGATACCAGCGGCGCTGCGCTTGGCCACCTTCGCCACCTGGCGGGCCCC